>JAFATL010000686.1 GCA_019243975.1 Actinomycetota bacterium
GGCTGCGATCATCGGCATGGCGATGCTCCTTGCGGTGGCGGGAGTGCTGCTTGATGGGCTGATGTGTTCACCCTCGACCTAAGGCACCTGGTGGCGCATCGGGCGCTTCGCCTCAGATCAAGAAGTGGCCCACTGCGGTGCCAGTCGTTCGCTGGTTCTCCGTACCGAACCGCGGGGAGCTTTCGTGGCCCTGTCAGCCGCCTTTCGCGAGGAACCGGTGGACCGATGTGAGGCACGCACGTTCAGCGGCGTCAGAGCGCACGTACGCGCACCCCGGTGACCGCAGCGAGGTGTTTCGCGAAGCCTGTGCCGGACAGCAGCCAGGGATGACCCGCTCGGCCCCCCAAGGCGTCGTCGTGCACCCAACTCGCGGCTTCGGCCAGCGCCCGCACGCAGACAACCGCCTGATACCAGGCAAGCGTCGAGCTGTCGACGGCATAGCCGGTGTGGTGCCGATAGCGGGCGAGGAACCGGTGGGCGAGGGCGCGGCCAGCGCCCGCGAGCACCGGCCTGGCACGACCAGGTACCTCGAGGGGCGGGTTGCTCAGCAGCAATGACGTGAACGCAACGTCGAGTGCGCGAGGCGCGAGGACCGCCGCGCTCCAGTCCAGCACCGTCACGCCGCCTCGCTCGTCGATCACCATGTTGAACGGGTGGAGATCGCCATGACAGATGACGTCCTCGCCGGCTTCGATCGGGTGATTCAGCAGCCAGCGTGTGGCGTTTGCGAGATCGTTGCGATCGGTGGACGTCGTCCACGCCTCGATGTGCCTGAGCATCTCAGGCACCGTGCGGGCTACGCCGTCGACCTCTCCCAAGGCACGCTGGAGCGGCTGGGGATCGACGCCGTGCAGTCGTGCCATCGCGGCGGCGAGGAGCTCCGGTGTACGCCATAGTCGACGTGGAGCGCGAGCGATCCAGCAGCGCTCTCCAGCCCGGCGAGCAGGGCGGATCCGTTGGCTCGGTCCATGACCATAAATGCGCGGCCGAGACCGTCCCCGGGGTCGCCGGCCATGCGCACGTGTGGCGTCGGTACGCCCGCGGCCGCGACTGCGGTCTGGACGGCGATCTCCTTCCGCGCGAGGGACGCGTCGGGCATGACTCGGGCCACGAGTGGGCCTTCCAACCCTGGGGGCGGGTTGAACAGCTCGAAGGCGATGAGCTCTGCCCAGAATCCCCCCGTGAGCCGGATGGGCGTCCTGAGGTATCGCAGGGTGGGTTGCGAGCTCCTCGTTCGAAGCAGGCTCAGAAGGCGGCCGACGATGTCGTCGGCGGGGGTTGCGTTCATGGCCTGCGAGACCCGAGGTGGTTCGGGCTCGTACCGGAGAGGTGGGCACCACGGCGTGCTGTGTCGCGTTCTCCAGTCATGATGAAGTCGCGCAGGGCGCGCATGGAGGCGACGGTCTGTCGGGGTGCTCTGTCGACCGAACCGCAGTCGAACGGCGGGTTCGGGTCGTAGGCCAGCAGGAGCTGGATCGCCTGCGCTGTCCGATCGTCGGCGATCGACGCGGCGAGCCCGAGCGCCATGTCCACACCCGCTGCCGCGCCTGACGCGGTGACGTACTTGTCGTCGCGCACGACGTGGTCATCGGCGGCGACCGCACCGAGCTCGGCGAGCCAGTCGATGGCCAACCAGTGTGTGGTCGCGCGGCGGCCGATCAGCAGTCCGGCTCTGGCGAGGACGATCGCGCCGGCTCCGACCGAGGAGGTCCACGTCGTGTGGTGATCCACGTGCCGAAGCCAGTCCTGGACGGGCCCCGGGTCGAGGATGCGTTCGAGCTTGGAGCCAGACCATCCGGGCACGACGAGCACGTCGGGTGTCGTGACCTCTTCGAGGGTCGCCTCGGCGACGAGAGCCAGGTTCGAGGTGTCGCAGCGCACGGGGCCGCGTTTGGGGCCGACGAACACGGCGTCCGCTCCAGGGAGTCGGCTGAGGATCTCGCATGGGCCGACGGCGTCCAGCGCTCTCATGCGGTCGTAGGCCAGGACGGCGATCTGCATGCCACCACCGTCGTCCTAAGGGGGCTGGTACCGCATCCGGCGGCGCCCCTCAGATGTGCGTCAGGTGGCGCCGACCCGCTGGGCGATGGCGGCGGCTTCAACCCGGCTGCGCACTCCGAGCTTGCGGAGGATGTTCGAGACGTGGACGCTCGCGGTCTTCTCGGAGACGAAAAGCTCGGTGCCGATCTCGCGGTTCGTCCTTCCTGCGGCGACGAGGGCGAGGACCTCGGCCTCACGAGACGTGAGGCCGAGGTGGACAACCTGCTGTTGCGGGAGGGTCTGGAGTGGTGGCGCTTCGAGTGTGATGCGGGTGCGGCGGGCGAGAGCAGCGATGTCGTCGAGGAGTGGCGTCGCACCGAGGCGAGAGGCGGTCGCGTGCGCAGCACGCAGGGTGTCTACGGCCTGGGCGGCATCACCGGCAGCCGCGGCGGCGTCCGCTTGGTGCAGGCGTGCCAGTGCAGCTTGCCAGGCGTCGCCGACGTATTCGGCGGCTCTGGCCGCGGCCGCGAACGCATCGGCGTCGGGCCCTTTCAGGCGGGTGGTCATGGCAGCTGCGAGTAGAAGGTCGGCGTCAGCTGCGGCCATCGTCGAGGCAGGATCGGACCGGGCGGCCCGCAGGCGCTCTTCGAGGGCACCAGCCAGTGTGGGGACGTCGACGAGCTCCTGTCGGGCGATCTGGTCGAGTGCCTGTTCCACGGACGCGGTGACGAACGCCAAGGTGAAGGCGGCGGACAGGCGGCGGCCATTCGCAGGCGCATTGAGTGCCTTCGTGGCAAGAGCAATCGCCTCATTCCATCGCCGTGTCGCGAGGTGGTGGTCGAGGAGTGCGACGGTGACGATCGCGGCGCTGAAGGGGTCGTGAGGGTGCGCCCGCAGCCGATCAGCGATCGCGGCTGCTTCGCTGGCTCCGCGACGTGCCGCAAGTTGTGTCGCGGCCGCATCGAGTTGGATCGCGCCGATCGGTGTCGAGTTGATGGAGGACGCTGCGATCAGGAGCGCGTCAGCCTCATCCCAGCGCCCGAGGCGGACGAGAGATCGCGCCGCGACACCGGTGTGGAACGTGCCGAAGCTCGTCTCGAACCCCGCCCGCTGAGAGACCGCTGCGCCGTCGAGCGCGACGCGAAGCGCATCCTCGGTGTCACCCGCCTCGAAGAGGATCATCGCGAACATCGCGTTCGACAACGCCCACTGATGGGGCGCGATGTCGGGCCTCACCGCAGCCGCGCTCCGTTCGAGTCCGCGCTCAGGTTCCCCGCCCAAGACGTCGATAACGCCGAGTACTCGAAGGGCGGCGGCGGCGGAAGCAGCGTCGTCGGCAGCGGCGAGATCGAGAGCTCGGCTCGCCCAATGGTGCGCAGTGTCGAAGCGGCAGAACATGAGCTCAGCCTGGGCCAGCCCTGCGTACGCAGCCGCCGCGCTCGCACCCGCGTCGATGTCCGCATCGAGCAGGGATGCTGCAGCCGCATAGGCCACTGCGCTCTGTTCCATGTCTCCTGCTGACCAGAGGAACCGGGCCAAACGCTCCTGCGCCCATCCCGGACCAATCGGTGCCGAGCCGACCACGGCGCAGGCGCGCCCCGCCTCGCTCTCCGCGATGGCACGCCGGGCCAGCTCTACCGCCCGGTCGTTGCGTCCGGCAGCGTTGGCAAGGTCGGCAGCCTGCCAGAGACGCGGGATGAGCAACGCTGCGTGCTCGGGGCCGGCGTTCGCGTCCCACAGCTCCAGCATCCGCTCTAGGTACGCGAGGCTCACGGCTGGCGCCACCAGGGCGACGGCATCTGCGGCGTCGAACAAGGCCCGGAAGGCCGCCCCCTCGTCGCCGGCACGGTCGAGGTGGAGCGCTCGTTCGCCCGCAGCATCAGATGACATGAGCGCGAATCTCGGTTCGGCTTGCATCGCCGCAGCAATCGATCGATGCAATCGCCGGCGCTCGGTAGGCAGCGCGGCGGCGTAGGCGACCTCACCGATGAGCGGGTGTCGGAACCGGTAGAAGTCGGTGGCAGCGTCGACCACGACGAGCTGCGCGTCGATCGTTGCGCGCAGCGCCGCCTCCAGCGTGGGCTCGTCCAGGTCCACGACTCGAGCCACCAGATCGGGTTCGGCGTCTCGGCCAATCGCAGCCAGCGCTGCCAGGACATGGCGGCTCGCAGGCTCGAGCGCCTCGACATCAGCCGTGAGGAGGTCGGCCAACAGGGGCGGGATGACCTCCCCGGACAGGTGCGCAGTGGCCAGCTCCTCGGTGAAGAACGGGTTGCCTTCGCCCCGACGAAGCAGCTCGTCGACGAGGGACGGGGGTGCCGGGATGCCGAGGACGGTCGCCGCATGTCGTGCGACCGCGTTGCGGTCGAGGCCCTCGAGCGCGATGCGATCCACCCCGCTGAGCCGACTGAGCTCGGCGACCCGCCGCCGAAGGCCCAGGTCGCGGGCGACCTCGCCGGTGCGGAACGCACCGACGAGCACGAGGTGCTCGTCGACCAGGTTCCGCGCTAGATGTTCGAAGAGATCCCACGTGCTCGGATCACCCCAGTGCAGGTCGTCGAAGGCGACGATGGCGGGAGACTCGGCAGTGAGGTCGGCGAGCACCTGAAGCACCAGGGAGAACACGTTCCCGGCGGCGCCCGGTCGTGTCGAGATGGCGTCGACAAGGCCGCCGAGAGCCGGCATGGCCCGTCCACCGTGGCCTCGCTGCACATGTCGGATCAGGTCGACCAGCGGGGCGAGGGGGATCGCGTCACCCCCGATGTGCACGCAACGGCCGGCGAACAGCTCAACACCTGACGCTCGCGCCGCTTCCGCGAGCAGCGTGGTCTTGCCGATGCCGGGATCGCCGCTCACGAGGAGCACCGACGGCTCCCCACTTCGGGCGCGTTCCACGGCGTGGCGGAAGACGCGGAGCTCATCGTCGCGGCCGACGACCTCCTTGTCCCCCGTGTGCGGTGCCATCCCGCTCGCAGTATGTCGCGCCTGGCGATCGGCGCGAGCGCCGTCCCCTTCGTCCGATTCGCGCCCGGCAAACGCGGATCTGAGGTGTCGCTCCCGATGTGCGTCGGGCGGCCTTACGGAGATGGTGGCGCCAGATACCACCTCGAAGGAGCCAGCCATGCACGGTCGCCCAGTCGTCACCTCCGATGTCGAAGCCGTTCCCAGCCACCCCGACCGGTGGCGCATCCTCGTCGTCCTCGTCCTGGCGCTGCTGGTGACGTCGATCGACCACACGATCATCAACGTTGCGCTCCCCCGACTCGTGACCGAGCTCGGAACCAGCTCCGCCGGTTTGCAGTGGGTGGTTGCGGCCTACACGGTCGTGTTTGCGGGCCTGCTGCTCAGTGCGGGCAGCCTCGGTGACCGGTTCGGTCGCCGCCACGCGCTCATCGCCGGCGTCACGACGTTCATGGCCGGGTCGATCGGCGCGGCGCTGTCGACGTCGACCGGTGCCCTGGTGGGCAGCCGAGCCGTGATGGGCCTGGGCGGCGCGCTGATCATGCCGACCACACTGTCGATCCTGGTCAACGTGTTCGGCGACCCACGCGAGCGGGCCAAGGCCATCGCCATCTGGACCGCGGTCACGGGTCTCGGCATCGCCCTCGGTCCCATCGCCGGTGGCGCGCTCATGCGCAGCTTCAGCTGGTCTTGGGTGTTCTGGATCAACGTGCCGCTGCTCATCGTGGCGCTGCTGGGAGCCCTCCACGTCGTGCCCGACTCGCGCGACCGGAACGCGACGAGCATCGACCCGGTCGGTGCGCTGCTATCGATCGCGGCGATCGGCTCGCTCGTGTACGCAGTCATCGACGCCCCGGAGCATGGGTGGACGTCGTCCACGTCGTTCGGTGCACTCACGGTCGGCGCGGTCGCGGAGTTGGCATTCGTCGGGTGGGAGCTGCGACGCGACGACCCGATGCTCGACATCCGGCTGTTCCGCAACCGCGGCTTCTCGGCAGGCAGCGTCACGCTCGCCGCGCTGTTCTTCGCGATGGCCGGTGCGATCTTCCTACAGGCCCAGTACCTGCAGTTCATCCTCGGCTACACCCCGCTCGCCGCCGGATTCGCCTTGGTTCCCGCCGCACTCGGCGTCCTCGCCGGCTCCGGCGCGGGCGCCCACCTCGCAACGATGGTCGGCGGGCGAGTCGCGGTCGTCACCGGCACCGCTGTCGCCGCCGGCGGCATGGCGATCCAGGCCGCGTTCACGAACGGCACCTCCTACGTTCCCACCGGGTTCGGGCTGCTGCTGTTCGGGCTCGGCGCCGGGATCGCAATGCCCGCTGCCACTGAACTGATCATGGCGACACTGCCCGCCGCTCGAGCCGGCGTTGGCTCTGCGGTCAACGACACCGTCCGAGAGGTCGGCGGCGCACTCGGGGTGGCCGTGATCGGCAGCGTCGCGGCCAGCGCCTACAGCGCGAGCCTTCACGCCAAGCTCGACCAGCTCGGCGGCATCCCGTCCGGGATGCGGGCCGCCGCGAGCAACAACGTTGGTGCCGCCCTCGAAGTCAGCCGGCACCTCGCAACCAACGGCGTCGCGCTAGCCACCGCAGCACGCGACGCCTTCGTCACCTCGATGACCTCGTCGCTGTGGGTCAGCGTCGCCGGCGCTGCGCTCGCCACAGTCATCGCCTTCACCTACCTGCCCCGCCGCGCTGCGGCCGTCGGCCACCACGGGCACGGGCACGGGCATCGCCCGAGCGTGGCCGTCCACTCGGGTCATCTCGAGGGTCTTCGATGACGGCCACATCGCCCTTCGCCCAGCACACCCGGAAGCCCGCGAGCACGACCATGCGAGCCGTCATCCAGACCGTCTACGGAACCGCACCGACGAACGTCCTCCAACTCGCTGAGACGACCCGCCCCACCATTGGTGACGACCAAGTGCTGGTCCGAGTGGTCGCCTCGAGTGTCGACCAAGGAACGTGGCACGTCATGGCCGGCCGCCCGTTCGCCATGCGCGCCGCCGGCTTCGGCATCCGGACACCCAAGGCGCTCAACCCCGGCCGCAACCTGGCCGGCACAATCGAGGCCGTCGGCGCCAACGTCACCGACCTGCACCCGGGCGACGAGGTGTTCGGCACCGGAGAGGCCACGTTCGCCGAGTACGCCCGAGCGAAGCCCGCAACCTTGGCCCCCAAGCCCGCCAACCTCTCGTTCGAGGAAGCCGCCGCCGTCCCGGTGTCCGCCCTTGCCGCGCTTCAGGCCGTCCGGCGGGCCGGCGTGGGCGCCGGCACGAGCGTCCTGATCATCGGAGCGTCGGGAGGCGTGGGGACGTTCGCCGTCCAGATCGCGAGGGCCTTCGGCGCCACCGTCACAGGTGTGGCGACCACCGCCAAGGTTGAGCTCGTCCGATCGCTCGGCGCGGACCAGGTCATCGACTACGCCCGCAGCGACTTCGTCGACGGAACACGGTACGACGCGGTCCTCGACATCGGCGGCAACAACCGCGTGTCACGCCTTCGGCGAGCTATCGCACCGCGGGGCCGGCTCGTCATCGTCGGCGGTGAGGCCGACGCACGCTGGCTTGGCATGGGCCGTCAGCTCCGCGCCCACCTGCTGTCCCTGTTCGTCAGGCAGACCCTCGGCACGTTCATCTCGTCAGAGAACGCGACCGACCTGAACGAGCTACGCGAACTCATCGAGGCAGACAAGCTGATGCCCGCGATCGAGCGCAGCTACCCGCTTGGCGAGACCGCCGCCGCGATCGAGCACCTGCGAGCCGGTCGGGCTCGTGGCAAGCTCGCCATCACGATCGCGGGCGCGAACCACGAGCGCTAACCGTTCGCGTCCGCGGCAGCATCATCCCGCCGGCTCGGGGGCGTCAGAGCGCTCAGCGGGAAGGCGTGTCGCCAGTAACAGCCCGGTGCAAGGTGGCTGGCAGGCCGCCGCGGTTCTCTGACCGCCAGCAAACACCTCAGGGGCGGCCGTGCGCCTCGGCCTCTCGCGAGCGCGATCTGAGGTTCAACGCCTGATGCGGCACCGCGCCCCTTAGTCCGATGCTGAAGCCAGTTGACCACGTCAAAGGAGCACCCATGACCACCACCCTCGTCGCCACCGTCGGCCAGAAGTTCACCGTCACAGGGATGACCTGCGACCACTGCACGAGGGCCGTCACCGCCGAGCTGTCGAGGCTCGCGGGGGTCACTCGCGTCGACATCGACCTCGCCTCCGGCACCGTCATCACCGAAAGTGTCGAAGCCCTGTCCCTCGACGCCGTCGACGCCGCCGTCGACGAAGCCGGCTACGAGCTCGCACGATGAGCACGACCACCCGACTCGCCGCCTTCGGTGCCGCGCTCGCCGCAATCCTCGGCTTGGGTGCCGGTCTCGGCGCCGCCGTCGGCCCCGACGTGGCCGCCGCCCCCGCCGAGGCCCCCGCGCCGATAGGCCAGGGTGTCATCGCCACAGCCGATGGCTACCGCCTGGTTCCCGACACCACCGCCCTCAACGGCCACGGCGGCACGTTCCGATTCGCGATCGAAGACCAGCAAGCCCGACCCGTCCACGCATTCACGCCGGTCCACGAGCGCGACCTCCACCTCATCGTCGTCAACCGGGAGCTCACCACCTTCCACCACGTGCACCCAACCCTGGGTGCCAACGGCACGTGGTCCGTCGATCTCCCTGCGCTCGACCCGGGCTCGTACCGAGCCGTCGCCGACTTCCAGATCGCTCACGGCCCCCGCCTCGCACTTGGGACGGACCTCACCGTCGCCGGGCCCTACCAGCCCACCACGCTGGCGGAGCCAGCCTCGACGACCACGACCGACGGGTACGAGGTGCAGCTGGACACCGTGAGGGGCGACGGCGGCGCCGTCACCGCACAGCTCACCGTTCACCGCAACGGCGAGCGCGTCACCGACCTCGACCCCTACCTCGGAGCGAAGGGCCATCTCGTCGCCATGCGCGCCGGGGACCTCGCCTACGCCCACGTCCACCCCGTCGAGGACGCCGACGCAGCACCCGGTGTCGTCACGTTCAACGCCGAGCTCGCCTCCGCCGGCCGCTACGGCCTGTTCTTCGACTTCAAGCACAACGGGGTGGTCCACACCGCCGCGTTCACCTTCGACCAGGGCCCCGTAACCGGTAAGCCCGACATGGGGATGTGACACCGATGACCGATACCACCACCCCTGCCACCACGACTGTCTCGCTCGACATCGGCGGCATGACGTGCGCGTCGTGCGCCGCTCGGATCACGAAGCGACTCAACAAGATCGACGGCGTCGACGCATCCGTGAACTACGCCACCGAGCAGGCGACCGTCAACCTTACCGACGGTGTCACTGTCGACGAGCTCGTCGCCCAGGTCGAAGCGATCGGCTACACCGCGAAGGTCCCCGCCGAAGGTCCCCCCGACAGCGCCGATGACGAGGTCGAGGGCGAGGCGGATCCCGAACTCGTCGCTCTCCGCAACCGGCTGATCGTGGCCGCGGTCCTCGGCATCCCCGTGCTGTTGATCTCGATGATCAACACGCTCCAGTTCACCAACTGGCAATGGCTGATGTTCACAATGGCCTCACCGGTCGTGCTGTGGGCGGCATTCCCGTTTCACCGCGCCGCGTGGAAGAACCTGCGCCACGGTGCCGCCACCATGGACACCCTCATCTCAGTCGGGACGCTGGCGGCGTTCAGCTGGAGCGTCTACGCCCTGTTCTGGGGCGACGCCGGTGCCCCGGGCATGAAGATGGGCTTCACACTCACACTCGAACGAGGCGCCGGCCGGTCCGAGCTGTACTTCGAAGTGGCCTGTGTCGTCGTCGTGTTCATCCTCGCCGGCCGCTACTTCGAAGCTCGCGCCAAGCGCACTTCCGGTGCCGCGCTGCGTGCGCTGCTGAACCTCGGTGCAAAGGACGTCGCGTTGCTGCGCGAAGGCGATGAGGTGCGCGTCCCCATCAACGAGCTCGCCGTCGGCGACCGGTTCGTCGTGCGTCCCGGTGAGAAGGTCGCCACCGACGGCGTCGTCGAAGAGGGCACCTCCGCGATCGACGCGTCCCTTCTGACCGGCGAACCCGTGCCCGTGGAAGTCGCGCCCGGCGACACGGTCACGGGCGCCACCGTCAACGCCGGCGGTCGCCTCGTCGTCCGCGCCACCAGGGTCGGTGCCGATACGGCGCTCGCCCAGATCGCCAGGCTCGTCACGGACGCGCAGAGCGGCAAGGCGCCCGTCCAGCGACTCGCGGATCAGATCTCCGCCGTGTTCGTCCCTGTGGTGATCGGCCTCGCTGTCGGCGCGCTCGGGTTCTGGCTGGGTACCGGCGAGACGCCGGCCACCGCGTTCACCGCGGGCGTCGCCGTGTTGATCATCGCCTGCCCGTGCGCGCTTGGACTGGCGACTCCGACTGCGCTCCTGGTCGGAACCGGTCGAGGTGCGCAGCTCGGCATCCTCATCAAGGGCCCACAGGTGCTGGAGTCGACCCGGAGGGTCGACACCGTTGTCCTCGACAAGACCGGCACCGTCACCACCGGCCGCATGTCACTCGTCGACGTCATCACCGTCGAGGGGATCGAAGCCGACACGGTGCTCCGCCTCGCAGGCGCCCTCGAGAACGCGTCCGAACACCCCATCGCGCAAGCGATCGCCGCCGGCGCGCACGACCGGATCGGAGCGCTGCCCCCGGTCGAGGACTTCGCGAACCTCGAAGGCCTCGGCGTGCAGGGCGTCGTCGATGGGCACGCCGTCATCGCCGGCCGCGAGCGGCTCCTCGCCGACTGGGCCATGCGCCTCACTCCCGAACTCGAAGCCGCCAAGTCCGCGGCGGAAGGCCTCGGCCACACGCCGGTCTTCGTCGGCTGGGATGGCGCCATCCGCGCCGCGGTTGTCGTCGCCGACACCGTGAAGCCGACCAGCGCCGCCGCGATCCGCGAGCTCCGGAGCCTGGGGCTCACGCCTGTACTGCTGACCGGCGACAATGAGCGCGCCGCCCGCGGTGTCGCCGAACAGGTCGGCATCGACACCGTCATCGCCGAGGTCCTGCCCGCCGACAAGGTCGAAGCTGTCCGCCGCCTCCAAGACGAAGGCAAGATCGTCGCGATGGTCGGGGACGGCGTCAACGACGCTGCGGCCCTCGCCCTCGCGGACCTCGGCATCGCCATGGGTACAGGCACCGACGTCGCCATCGAGGCCAGCGACCTCACACTTGTGCGCGGCGACCTCCGCGTCGCCGGCGACGCCATCCGCCTCTCCCGTCACACGTTGCGCACCATCAAGACGAACCTGTTCTGGGCCTTTGGCTACAACGTCGCCGCCATCCCCCTCGCCGCCGCCGGCCTCCTGAACCCGCTTATCGCCGGCGCCTCGATGGGCTTGTCGAGCGTGTTCGTCGTCTCCAACAGCCTCCGGCTCCGTCGCTTCCGCGCCACGTCCACCGACACCGCCGCCTGACCCGACGAACTGAAAGGACCACCGATGCCGAAACTCCCGAAGCAATCCCGGCCCGCGAACCCGTCGGCCGTCCGCGCCGCATGGGCCATCGAGCACAGCCTCGCCCGAACAGCCCGATCGGCTGGCGCTCGCACTGAGGAATGGGACCATCTCGAGCGGGCCCACATCCTCAGCCAACCACTCGCCGTCGCCCACGTCCGGACGCATCTCGCCATGCTCAGCTACGCGATCCGCAACCGCGACCGTCGTGAGATCACCGGCCAGCTGATCCGACTCGTCGTCGCCGGCCCCGGCTCCGCGCTCGGCCGGTATCCCGTCGGCAACACCGGGGGTGCGAGCGTCAGCGCCGTCAAGCCGATGCCGATCCCGCCCGACCTCCGCGCCGTCCTCACCGGCCGGACGCTTGTGGCGTCATGACCGCTGTCGCCGCGCACGATACGCAGGGCGCAGACACAACGCATCGAGCGCTCGGTTGGGGCGTCGCCATCGGAGCGGGGCAAGCCGCACTCGCCATGGCGTTCTGGTGGCTCAACCCGTCCACCGTCCACGCCCTGATGGTCACCATGATCGCCGGGGTCTACATCGGTTTCGCCGTCGCCGATGGGCGGCCAAAAGTCGTCGTGGCCGAAAGCGCTGTCGTCGTTGCCTTCGTCATCGCTTCGGCCGCCGCCGTCACGCTGACGCCGTGGATGGTCGTCGGGCTCTACGCCGCGCACGGCGCCAAGGACCTGTGGCAAGACCGCACCCACTTCGTCCGGGGAACGAGGTGGTGGCCGCCCTTCTGTCTCGCCGTTGACTTCACCGTCGCAGCCATCGTCGCCGCTCAGCTCCTGGCCGGCGCCAACTTCCACTCGTAGCACTCGGCCCCTACCCGAAAGAAGACCATGCCCAGCATCTACGACGACAACCACCGCCAGCTCCAAGACCGCTTCGACAGTCGCGCCCTCGCCGACACCCTTGAGTTCGCCACCGTCAATCCCCTCATCGATGACGCTGCGAAGAAGTTCATCGAGGAGCGAGCCTTCTTCTTCCTCAGCACCGTCAACGCGAGCGGACACCCGACCGTGTCCCACAAGGGCGGCGCCCCAGGGTTCGTGCGCGTCCTCGACTCGACCACGCTTGTGTTTCCCAGCTACGACGGCAACGGCATGTTCCTGTCGATGGGGAACATTGCTGGCGACGGTCGCATCGGTCTCCTCTTCATCGACTTCAACACCCCGCATCGCGTCCGAGCCCACGCCAACGCTGTCCTCGTCCACGAGGGCGCCTTGCTCAACAGCTATCCAGGCGCGGACCTCGTCGTGGTGGCCTCAATCACCGAGTCCTTCATCAACTGCCCCCGCTACATCACCAAGCAGGCGTCCGCCGAACCAGCGCCCCACGTCCCTGACGTGAACGGCGACGCGCCTCTCGCGGAGTGGAAGAAGATCGACCTCCTCCAAGACGTCCTTCCGAAACGGTTCCAGAACCTCGCGGACAACGCCGGCGGAACCATCACCATCGACGAGTACAACGAGAAGGTCCTGCGCGGCGAGACCTGACGCATCAACTCGAGCGCACCGTAGCGTGATCGCTCGTGGGGCTGAGGTGGGGTTGGCGAGGCCTGTCCGGTCTCGTCGGTCATGCCGCGTGCACCGTGACCTGCACGTTCATTGGAGGCGGCGACCGGAATCGAACCGGTGTACAGGGCTTTGCAGGCCCTTGCCTAAACCACTCGGCCACGCCGCCTAGATGCGTTGGGCAGTGTAGGCGGCTGGCGTGGGACGGTTGATCCGAGCAG
>JAFATL010000540.1 GCA_019243975.1 Actinomycetota bacterium
GGTGAGCCTGACCTGGGCGCGCGGGCTCGCCACCCGACGGCTCGGCCGCCTGAGCGCCGCCGCGTGCGGCGTCGCCATCGCCGTCGCGCTGCTGGCTGCGATCGGCTCGTTCCTCTCCGCCGCCAAAGCGACCATGACGGCTCGGGCCGCCGCCGATGTCGCCGTCGACTGGCAGGTCCAAACCCAACCGGGCGCCGATTCCGCGACCGTGCTGGCCACGGTCAAGGACTCGCCGGGGGTCACTTCGACGGCCCCAGTCGGGTACGCCGTCACGTCCGGTCTCGAGGCGACCACCGGCGGGTCCACGCAGTCGACCGGGCCCGGTGTCGTGCTCGGCATCCCCGACGCCTATCGCACCGCCTTCCCGGGCGAGTTGCGTGACCTCACCGGAGCCGGAGCCGGGGTGTTGCTCGCCCAACAGACGGCGGCCAACCTTCATGCTGCTCCCGGCGACACCGTCACTGTGGGCCGCGCCGGGCTACCGCCGGTCACGGTGCGCGTCGACGGCGTGGTCGACCTTCCCCAAGCCGACTCGCTGTTCCAGAGCGTGGGCGCGCCTGCAGGTGCACAACCGCAGGCGCCGCCCGACAACGTGGTGCTCCTTCCGGCCAAGGACTGGCACGGCGCGTTTGATCCGGTGGGGACGGCCCGGCCCGACTTGGTCCACACGCAGATCCACGTACGGCTCGCTCACCACCTCCCCAATGACCCCGCAGCCGCCTACGCGCAGGTGTCGCGCCGCGCCCGCAATCTCGAGGCGCGCCTGGCCGGCACCGCCAACGTCGGCAACAACTTGGCCGCCACCCTCGACGCGGCCAGAAGCGATGCCCTGTACGCCCAGATGCTGTTCCTGTTCCTCGGCCTCCCGGGGGCCGTCCTCGCCGGGCTCCTCACCGCCGCGGTCGCGGGGGCGGGCGCCGAACGGCGGCGCAAGGAACAAGCGCTGTTGCGCGCCCGTGGTGCAAGCGGCCGCCACCTGGCCCGCCTCGGCGGGATCGAAGCCGTCATGGTGGGCGCGGTCGGCACCGCCATCGGGCTGGCCGCCGCGTTCGTCGTCGGCCACACCATGTTCGGCGCCGTGGCTTTCGGCGCCACGACTGCGACGACCGTCGCCTGGGCCGCGGGGTCAGCCGCTGTCGGGTTCGTCATCGCCGCGGCCACCGTCGCACTTCCCGCGTGGCGGGACTCCCGCAGCGCGACCGTCGCCGCTGGACGCCGCGCCGGCGGATGGGCCCGCCGGCCGCGCTGGCTCCGCTTCGGCCTCGACCTCGTCCTCCTCGCCGGCGGCACACTCGTCTTCTGGCTCACGGCCCGAAGCGGCTATCAGCTGGTCCTCGCCCCCGAGGGCGTCCCGACCCTGTCGGTCAGCTACTGGGCGTTCGCCGGACCGGCGATGCTGTGGAGCGGGGCGGGACTGTTCGCGTGGCGGGTCGCCGACACGATGCTCGGTCGAGGTCGGACCATCATGCGCGGCGTCCTGCGGCCCGTCGCCGGGCCGCTGGCCGGAACCGTTGCCGCCTCCATGTCACGACAGCGTTCCGTGGTGGCCCGGGCCCTGGCCCTCGTCGCGCTCACCGCCGCGTTCGCAGCGTCCACCGCGGTGTTCAATGCCACCTACCGCCAACAAGCCGACATCGATGCCCGTCTCACGAACGGCGGCGACGTCACAGTCACCGAATCACCCGGCACCAGTACGGGCGCCTCGGCCCGCCCAGCCCTCGCCACGATCCCGGGCGTGCGCTCCGTAGAACCCATCCAGCACCGCTTTGCCTACGTCGGCGCCGACCTCCAGGATCTCTACGGGGTACGTCCCGCCACCATCGTCGACGCCACCAAGCTTCAAGACGCCTACTTCCAAGGTGGCACCGCCCGACAGCTCGTCGCCACCCTCGCCGCCCACCCCGACTCCATCCTCGTCAGCGCCGAGACGGTCAAGGACTTCCAACTCCATCCGGGCGACGAGCTCACCCTCCGGCTCCAAGACGGCCGCACCAAGCAGTTCACGAACGTGGTGTTCCACTACGCCGGCGTCGCCAAGGAGTTCCCGACCGCGCCCCACGACAGCTTCCTCGTCGCCAACGCCGCCTACATCGCCAAGACGACCGGCAGTGACGCCGTCGGCGCCTTTCTCCTCGATACCGGAAGGACATCCCCCCGCACCGTCGCCCGACGCGTCCGATCCATCGTGGGCGCGCAGGCGCAGGTCACCGATCTCACTACCAGCCGACGCGTCGTCGGCTCCAGCCTCACCGCCGTCGACCTCGCCGGACTCACCCGCCTCGAGCTCGCCTTCGCCCTCGTCCTCGCCGCCGCATCCACCGGCCTCGTCCTCGCGCTTGGCATCGCCGAACGACGCCGCACCTTTGCCATCGCCAGGGCGCTCGGCGCCAAGAACCGTCAACTCGGCGCGTTCGTCTGGGCCGAAGCCTTGTTCGTCACCGGCGGCGGACTGGTTCTCGGCGCGCTCGCCGGATTCGTGCTGTCGCACACGCTCGTCAAGGTCCTCACCGGGGTGTTCGATCCTCCTCCCGCCGCCCTCGCGGTGCCGTGGGCGTATCTCACCGCCGTAGGCGCAGCGGCCGTGGGCGCGGTCACGGTCGCTGCGTTCGGCGCCATCCGCGCCAGCCAACGTCCACCCATTGCCCTCTTGCGCGACCTTTGACCACCACGCTGATCGACCAGCGGCTCCACCGCGCCGCGCTCCGTCTCATCACCCTCGACGTCGCCGTCGTCGCCGCCCTCGCTGCTCTCGTATGGCAGAACACCGCGGCGTCCACCGACAGTCTCGACCGGAGCGTCGCCCGCGCGCTCTACGCACACCCCGGCACCCTCGTCCGTTCGTTGTTCGCCGCGATCACCTTCGGCGGCCAGCCTGCAGTCGTGGGCGGGCTCGCCGTGGTCGTCGCCGTGTGGGCGTGGCGACGCCTTCACCACGCCGTGCTCACCGCGTTCGCCCCACTCGCCGTCGCCGCCGCATCTGTCATCGAGCGGGTGCTGAAGACAGCGGTGGGGCGATCGCGGCCCGCGACCGCGCTCCTTGCTCACGTGAGCGGCAAGTCCTTTCCCTCCGGCCACGCCACCGGCGCCGCGGCCATCGCCACGACCGTGGCGCTCGTCGTCGTCGCCGCGCAGCTCCCCCGTCGGCGGATCGCCATCGCCGGCGTCGCCGTCTACGCGGCAGCGATTAGCGCATCACGGCTCGTCCTCGGCGTGCACTACCTCACCGATGTGATCGCAGGCACAGCCATCGGCGTGGGTGCGACGCTGGCGGTGGCCATCGCCATCACGAAATCGCGACGTGCCACCTCATGACGGGCGGCTCCCGGCCCACGAGTTGGCGCGGAACTCAGGCTGCTGTGTCGGAGGGGGGGCCAACGCCGAGCAGTTCTCCGAAGGACACCCGAGTCCACCCGACAAACTTCCTGTGAAGCACCGCTGTGGTGCTACCTGACACACGTGTCGTGAAAACAGCCGGCTCGTTCGTATAGAAGGCGATAGATCGAGCCAGAGGAGAGTCATGCGACTCGCGATACGCACGTTCGTCGGCAGTGCAGTGCTCATGCTCATGCTCATAGGAGCAGGACCGGCACTTGCCGCCCCGCCATCACATCATCACCACCGAGGCCGCGGGATGATGAAGCTCAGTGAGTCCGCCAACGGCACGACAGTGACACTCCGACCGAACCAGCGCCTTGACGTCGTGTTGCACAACACGTACTGGCGGTTCGGCCCATCGAGCTCGTCGTCGGTGCTCGCCCCAGAAGGCCCGCAGAGATTCCATCCAGGTGGTCCCGGATGTCCGAGCATCCCCGGAACCGGGTGCGGCACGACCGACCAGATGTTCAAGGCGGTCTCGCCGGGGACTGCAGTGGTCAGCGCCGACCGAACGACGTGCGGCGAGGCGTTGCAGTGCACGCCGGACCAGTCACACTACCGACTGACAGTCAAGGTCGTCGCCGGCTAGCGGTGCAGGGAGTGTCTCCAGGCGACGATGGGTTCGAGGAGGTCTACCGCCGTCTGTTCCCACGGGCGGCCACCCTCGCCTACCGGCTGCTCGGCGACCGCACTGCGGCCGAGGACGTGGCGGCCGAGGCCCTCGCGCGTACCTACGCCCACTGGCGCAAAGTGTCGGGTCTTGCGTACCTCGACGGCTGGGTGCTCAGGGTGGCGACCAACTTGGCCATCGATGTAGCGCGCCGGCGACCACCCATCCTGCAAGCTGACAAAGGAGTCGATCCGTCAGAGGCGACGACATTGCGTTTGGCCCTGGTCGCCGCGCTGAAGTCGTTACCGCGACGTCAGCGTCAGGCCGTCGTCCTTCGCTACCTGAGCGGGCTGCCCGAGCAGGAGGTAGCCAGGACGCTCGGCGTGTCCGCCAGCACCGCTAGTACGCACGTGCAGCGGGGTCTGGCCGCGCTGCGCGCCCACCTGGGAGAAGCGTTTCGAGAGGAAGAGCTCGTCGATGGACGAATCTGACGTTCCCCGCTGGTCGCCCGACGACCACCTGATGCGCGTGTATACCCGCGGCCGAACCCTGCGCCGCCGCCGGGTCGCGGTGATGACGGGGCTACCCGCCCTGGCCGTGGCGCTGGTGATCACACTGGTGCTCGTTCCGCGCGGCTCGGACCGGCCTCACGGCCTGCGCACCCTGGCCGGTCCGAATCCATCGACCTCTGCCGTGCCCCCCGACACCGGCAGCGCCGACGCGCCGACGACGGCACCGTCGGACTCCGGCTCCGGGGCCACCGTGACGTCACGAGCCGGCGGCTCTCGGCAGGTCACCTCGACGACGGCCGGACTCCACGCCGGCGAGGGCGGTACCACCACCGTCCCGATCGCCAGCACCACGACGACCGCCGACGTCCCGGCCGCGTGCACCGATGCCGATCTCGACTACTCGACGATCACCGACAAAGCGGCCTACGCCAAGGGGGACACAGTGACGATCTCCCTCGTCGTCAGAAATCGTTCGAGCCACTCGTGCGAGGGTCCGGGGCGGTGTGGCGTGGGGCCGTGGGCCGCGGTCGAGGACTCGGCGGGCACCCAGGTGTGGCGTAACAATCCGATCGCCGTCTCGTGCACAAACCCTCCACCCCCGCCGCCTCGCCTCGACCCCGGGCAATCGACCACCTACCAGGCCGGGTCGTGGAACCAGAAGGTATGCCCGAACCAGGGAAGCACCTGTTCGAACAAGCAAGCGAGCAGCGGCTCGTACCGGGCCATCGCACACCGAGGCAGCGTGACCGCTGCGGCTGCGTCCTTCACATTGAACTGACCGCACCTCGGCGGATGGCGGGATGATGATGGGCTTGATCTTGCCTCGTATTTCGTGGCTGCCTCGCTCTATGAGTTCGAGTCGAGATGAGCGCTGCGGCGGTTGCCTTGGCGAAAATGATGGTGTCGTGCGTGGTGAGTTTGCGACTGAAGCGGAGTCCACAACGGAACCTGATGCCCGCGGCTAGCGGTCTGCTGTGCAGGAAACGACTCCTGCTCTCTGACTAGCGCAGGTGGCAGAGGGCCGGTCGGTACACTCGCTGGTGAAGATCAGGGGGTTACGCATGGAGGGCGAGCGGCGGCACGTCACGGTCGTGTTCAGCGATCTCTCGGGCTACACGGCGATGTGCGAGAAGCTCGACCCGGAGGACGTACGCGACGTCCTCGAGCAGGTCTTCACGGTGGCCGGCAATATCATCGAGACCTATGGCGGGCGCATCGACCGCCTCCTGGGCGACGCGCTGATGGCGGTGTTCGGCGACCCGGTCGCCAGCGAGAACGACGCCGAGCGGGCAGTCCGGGCCGCGCTCGACCTCCACTCGGCGGTGGACGACATCGCGCCCGAGCTCGAGCGGCGCACCGGCCA
>JAFATL010000556.1 GCA_019243975.1 Actinomycetota bacterium
GCCTCGAACGCCGCCGCGAACGCGTCGTGCGGAGTGCCCGTGTCCGCCGCCATGGCGTCAATCCTCGCACGGCAGCCGGTGCTCGGGGACGGCCAGACTGGATGGCGTGGAGCCGCGGGTGGTGTCGGTCAACGTCGGGCGGCCCCGCACGACCGAGTGGCACGGCCGCCAGGTGACGTCGGGCATCTGGAAGGCGCCCGTCGTCGGGCGCGTGGCCGCACGCGGCGTGAACCTCGAGGGCGACGACCAGGCCGACCGCCGCGTGCACGGCGGTGATGGGAAAGCCGTGTACGCCTACTCGGTCGAGGACTACGCCGCCTGGTCCACCGACCTCGAGCTGGCCGAACCGCTGGCGCCGGCGACGTTCGGCGAGAACCTCACCACGTCGGGCCTGGTCCTGCAGGAGTGCCGCGTCGGCGACCGGTGGACCATCAGCGACACCGTCCTCGAGGTGGTGCAGCCGCGGTTCCCGTGCTTCAAGCTGGGCATGCGCATGGGTGACGCCGGGTTCGTGGATCGCTTCCGGGGCGGCCACCGCCCGGGCGTCTATTTCCGCATCGTCACGCCGGGCACCGTCGGGGCGGGCGACGTCATCACCGTGGCGACGACTCGGTTTCCCGACGCTCCCACGGTCCTCGCTTTGTTCGACGCATGACGGATTGGTGAGCGCAGGCAGACGGGGGCCAGACTGGGGCTTGTGAAAAGACGCACAACCGCTTGGGCGTTGGCCCCAATCGGTGTGATTGTCGCCGCCGGGGCCACTGCTGTTTTCGTCGCCGCTCGCTCGCGCCGGTCGGTGCGTGCCGCCCGCAATGTCGAGACCGTCCGCATGGGTGCGAAGGTCGGCGCCGGGTGGGCCACCCACCAGGCCCGGCGCGTGTTCGCTTCGGCGGAGCGCCGGGAAGCCCTCGACGCCGAGTACGAGTTGCGGTCGGCCGAGGAGGTGGCGGCCGCCCTCGGCAACATGAAGGGCGTGATGATGAAGCTCGGCCAGATGCTGAGCTACGTCGACGAGAACGTGCCCGAGCCGGTGCGCGACGCGTTGGCGTCGTTGCAACAGGACGCGCCGCCGATGGCACCCGATCTCGCCGCATCGGTCATCGAGCGCGAGCTCGGCGCGCCGCCCCACAAGGTGTTCGCCGAGTGGGACCCGGTGCCGATCGCGGCCGCGTCGATCGGACAGGTGCACCGCGCCATCACCCACGACGACGTGGCCGTCGCCGTCAAGGTGCAGTACCCGGGTGTCGACGAGGCCATCAAGGCCGACCTCGACAACTACGACTTCTTCGCCTCGCTGGGGGCGATGCTGTTCCCGGGCGCCGAGATCGGCCCGTTCATCGACGAGATCCGCGAGCGCATCAACGAGGAGCTCGACTACCGCCTCGAGGCCGACAACCAGCAGCTGTTCTACGACTTCTACGAGGGTCACCCGTTCATCCGCATCCCGCGCGTGCTGCACGAGCTGTCGAGCGAACGGGTGCTGACCACCGAGCTGCACACCGGCGCGCGCTTCGCCGAGCTCGACGGGTGGTCGCAGGAGGAGCGCAACCTGGCCGCCGAGGCCATCGACCGCTTCGTGTTCCGCAGCCTCTACCGGCTGCACGCGTTCAACGGCGACCCGCACCCCGGCAACTACCTGTTCCACGGCGGTGGCGTGGTCACGTTCCTCGACTTCGGCCTCGTCAAGCGTTTCACCCCCGACGAGATGGAGATGTTCGAGCAGATGGCCGAGGCGATCTGCGTGAAGCACGACGGCGCCGCGTACAAGGCGCTGCTCGAGAAGCACGGCGTGCTCAAGCCGGGGTCGGGCATGAGCGACGACGAGGTCCTCGACTACTTCGCGTACTACTACGAGCCCGTGATGGAGGACGCCGAGTACACCTTCACCCTGGAGTACGCCTCGGAGGCGATGAAGAAGATCCTGCCCATCGGGCCGGGCACGTCGAAAGCCATCCGCAACTTCGGCAACCTGCCGTCGGCGTTCGCCATCCTGCAACGCATCAACCTGGGTATGACTGCGGTCATGGCCCACCTCAACGCCACCTCCAACTGGCGCCGGACGGCGGAGGAGATGTGGGTGTTCACCAGCGGCCCGCCGTCGTCCGAGATGGGCAAGAAGGAGGCGGCATGGCTCGCTGGAAGGTAGCGGCGGCGATCGCGTCGGTATGCTCCGCGCTCGCGTTCATCGT
>JAFATL010000676.1 GCA_019243975.1 Actinomycetota bacterium
AGGGGCCGCGCGCGTTCATCGAGAAGCGCCCGCCGGAGTGGAAGGGGAAGTAGCGCTCCCCTACGACGCCGTGCGCCCGGTGTAGGCGAGCAGCTTCTCCTGCGGCGACGCGTCGTCGCCGACCTTGATCTCCGGCTTGAACATGCCCTTGCGCTGATCGTCGCTGAACTTGCCGTGGATGATCTCGTAGGCCGCGGCGGCCAGGCCGTCGGGCATGGTGGCGTCCTGGCCACTCGCCTTGGCCAGGTCCCACCCGTGGATCAGCAAGTCGCTGAACGCGATGCCCAGTGACGGGCCCGTCTTCTCGATGACGCCCGGTTCGCTGAACGCGGCCTTCGTCTCGTTGCGCGCGGCGTCGAATGCACCGACGGGATCGTCGCCCACCAACTCAGGCGGGTTCGGCCCCGGAGGCGAGGCCTCACGACCGCGGGCCGTCTCGGAGAAGTAGCGCTGCGTGTCGAGCACGTGGTTCAGCAACGTGCGCGCGTCCCACTGCTCGCACGGCGTCTTGGCGTCCAGCTGCGTCGACGCCGCTACCACCTTCGTGCGGGCCCAATCGCTGGCCTGGCTGTAGAGGCCGAGCAGGTCGTCCATCGATCGTCACCTCCGGCATTCGTGGCCGTACAGAGATACCCCGTTTCGGCTCCGGCTACGCCTCGGCACTCGCGCTACGTGATGACGCCGAGGATGCCGTGCTCGTGGAGGAACTCGGCCAGCCCGTCGACCAGCTTGCGCTCCACCACCTCGTGCAAGGGCACCCACATGGCTTCCGCCGCGTCGTCGCCCGCCTTGACGGGCTCGGGCTCGAGGATGGTGACGCCGAAGTCGAGGATCACGAAGTGATGCTCGTCGCCGATGCGCTCGACCCACCCCACCAGGTCGTCGCACACGGCCTCCAGGCCGGTCTCCTCGGCCACCTCGCGGACGACGGCCTCGGCCAACGTCTCGCCCGCCTCCACGCGGCCGCCCGGCACCGACCACTCGCCCGCGGCCGGCCCGTGCCCGCGACGGATCATCAGCAGTCGGTCCTCGTCCACGGCGATCGCGCCGACACACACTTGGGGACGCGTCATCGGTCGATGCGATGATGCATCACGAGGAGGCGCGCTGAGAAGCCCGATGCCTCGAAGAAGTTCTTGGTGGCACGGTCACCCGGGAGCGCGTGCGCGTCGACGCCGGTGCATCCGTTGTCGGTGAGCCACTCGAGGGCGGCGCCCATCAGCGCCTCCCCCACCCCGACGCCCCGCGCGCCCGGCTCGACGTAGATGTCGTCGATGACGCCGAGCCGGTCTCCGGTGCGGAGATCCTCGACGCCCGCGACCGCGTACGCGACGACCACGTCGTCGATGGTGCCCACCCACACCTGCTGCGCGGCGTCGTCGATGGCAGCCGACAGGCTGTCTTCGACCGGTTCGGCGCGCGCCTCGCGCGCCACGAACACCGTCCCGCCGCGCGCCGGTGCCTTCTCGAGAATGGCATCGCGGCACAACGCCGCCACCTGTGGCAGGTCGGCGGCCGTCGCCGGGCGGACGCCCTCCACGACCGCCCTAGGCGGCGGGGCCGGACTGCAGCTGGTCGACCCGGTGCAGGATCGTCTTGCGACCGCGGGTCGCCGACTCGTAGGCCCGCACCGCTTCGAGCTCGTCGGTGCTGAGGCCCGCCAGCCGCTGCACCACCTGCGACGCCGACAGGGCGTCGTAGCCGGGGATGGCCAGCGAGTCGTCGCTCGGCCGGGGCCCGGCTGGCGCGCTGGGTGCCACCGCTTCCGCGGGCGGGGCCGGCGCGCTGGGCGCGGTCACCGGCGGCGCCGGCGTGGAGGGTGCCGGGGGCGGCGCCGGCGTGGAGGGTGCCGGTGCGGACGGCCGGGGGGCGGGCCGGCGGGTGCCGGTGAGGCCACTCAAGGTGTCGGAGACCTTCTTGGCCCGCTCGTTGAGGTCGCGCCGGCCCTCCTGGACGGCGTACTCCCCCATCAGCCGGGCGGTCGTGGCCTGGTCGGAGAACTGCTTGCGGCCCTTCTCGACCAGCCGGGGCAGCTCTTCCCGGGCGGTCAGGGCGAGACCCAGGGGTGCGTAGAGAAAGAGGTCGAGGGCCTGCTCGAAACGGGTCTTCTTCTCGCTCACGCCTTCCATCCTCCCCTGCCGTGGTCCGGCGAGGGAAATCGCCGCACGCTCGGTGCGGCGGATGTCACACGGTGTGGACGATGATCACGTCGCAGGGCGCGTGATGGCTCACCTTGTTGGGAACGCTGCCCAGCACGAACCGCGAGGCCGAGGCCATGCCCTTGGAGCCGACCACGATGAGGTCGCCACCGGTGTCCTCGGCCGCCTCGATGAGCATCTCGGCCGGGTCACCCTTGCCCACTCGGGTGCGCACGTCGTCGAGGCCCACCTCGGCCGCCACCGCCTTGCCGGCGCCGGCGCGCTCCTCGGCCCCGTTCACGTCGGTCACCATCCAGCGCAGCTCGTCGGGAACGTCGGTGGCGTCGGCGCCGGCCCCCGCCGTCTGCGCGTAAGCCGTCACCACCGTGAGGCGGGCGCCGAACGCCTTGGCCAGCTGGGCCGCGTGGCGCACGGCCGCCGCTGCCGTCTCCGATCCATCGGTGCCGACCACCACGTTGCGGTACCCCATCGGGACCTCCTCAGACCCAGATCAGACGCAGTCCCGGCACAGCTGGCGCTTCGCATCGGCCAGCTGGCTGGGGTGTTTCACGAGGAAGCATGACTGACAGACGAACTCGTCGGGCTGCTTGGGCAGCACCTTGGTGGCGGGCTCGCTCTTGTCGTCGGTGTCGGGGACCTCGTCCTCGTCTTCCTCTTC
>JAFATL010000697.1 GCA_019243975.1 Actinomycetota bacterium
CGCCATGTGGGCGGCAGCCTATGGCGGCGCGCTAGGAACTCGGGATGCGCCGGGTGCGCCGGATTCTGCGCTGGTTGGGGATCGTCGTTGTCTCGTTGGCGCTGCTGTCGACCGTGCTGAGCGTCATCTACAACGCCTCGACCCAGGGGACGGTGGCGCTGTCGAGCGGAGGCGGGCACTTCGTGCGCACGGGCGACGTGCGCACGCATTACGAGACGTGGGGATCGAGCGGCCGGCCGGTGATCCTCGTGCACGGCTTCGCCGAGTCGACGTTCGCATGGCACGTGTTCGGCCCCGAACTGGCATCCCTCGGCTATCACGTCTTCGCCATCGACGTACGGGGCTTCGGCTACACCGAGCGCAAGCCGCCCTACTCGTTGTCGGCCGATACCACGCAGCTGCAGCGGTTCATCTCCGCCATGCACCTCGACGTGCCCGGCACGCCCAAGGCCGTCCTCATCGGGCACTCCAGCGGCGCCGCCATCGTCGGCAACCTGGCCCGCCTGCACCCGTCGCTCGTCGCCGGCGTCGTGTTCGTCGATGGCGACGGCACGCCCTACGGCGCGGGCCCGGGGTGGGCCGGCGGGTTCGTCCGCGACCCGTGGATGCGCAGCGTCGTACGTCTCGTGACCCGCCATACGTGGGTGGTGAAGCCCTTCTACAACCGGCTGTGCGGATCGACGTGCCCGCGGTGGACGAGCAAGGAGGCCGATGGCTGGGCCCGCCCGTTCCGCGTGCGGGGCGCCGAAGATGCGCTCGAGCGGATCATCCATCAGGGCCTCATCGGCATGACGGCCAAGCAGATCGAAGCCGTGCACGTCCACGCCAGCGTCATCTACGGCGAGCACGACCCCCAGATGGGCAGAGACTCAGCGCAGCTCACGGCACGCCGCCTCCACACCAGTCGCATCACGGCCATCCGAGGCGCCAGCCACCTGGTGATGCTGGCCCAGCCCCAGCGGTTGGCCGCTGCCATCGACGCCGACATCCACAGCTTCGGCTCGTCGACCTAGCGAACTGTCACCAGAAACGCGACGTATACGTCGCGTTTCTGGTGTCAGTTCGAGGCGTGCAGGAGACCGAGGGTCCCGGGCAGAAGTCATGTTGGCTATGTCCGGGCTGTCCCGTCGCGCCGCCGTGTTGCTTGCCGCCATCGGGGCGACGGCGGCGTTCGCGACCCCGATGGTGGCGCGGGCGGCCGACCCGCCGGCGCCGACCGCCGTGCCCAAGGCCACCTGCGGAGCGGGCTCGCACCCGGAGACGGGCATCCAAGGCCGTGTCAGTCCGGAGGACATCGCCAGCGGGCGCGCGGCCAAGGGCTTCACCTGCAACACCGAGATGGTCAGCCACTACGGCAACACGGGCGGCTTCCGCGTGCACCGCTACGTCGATCCGAGCGGCCACGAGTGCGCCTTCTACGACACGACGCTGCTCTTCCCGACCAACCTGCCCCAGAACCTCCCGGAGCTGACCGGCGTGTGGGTGCTCGACATGTCGGACCCCAAGCACCCCGTCCACACCGACAGCCTGCTGACCCCGGCCATGCAGAGCCCGCACGAATCGCTCAGCATCAACCAGAAGCGCGGGCTGCTGGCGGCTGACATGGGCTCACCGCTCACGGCGCCGGGGTTCGTCGACATCTACGACCTCAAGCCCGACTGCCGCCACCCGGTGCTCAAGTCGACGCTGCCGGTCGGCGTGCTCGGTCACGAGGGCGCCTTCTCGCCCGACGGCAACACCTTCTGGGTGAGCTCGACGGCCGGGCACACGTTGGTGGCGATCGACGTCAGTGACCCGAGCGTGCCCAAGCCGCTCAAGATCATCACCGACTACACCGGCCACGGCCTCAATGCCAGCGACGACGGCAACCGGCTCTACTACGCGCTCCTCAACGCCGGCGCCGGGCCGCCTGGCCTCGCCATCCTCGACGTGAGTGAGATCCAGAAGCGCGTGCCGAACCCCACGATCAAGGAGATCAGCCGGTTCAGCTGGCCCGACATCAGCATCCCGCAGGTCCCGCTGCCCGTGACCATCGGCGGGCACCCGTACCTGGTCGAGATCGACGAGTACGCGGGCGGCCCGTACCCGAGCAACGCGGCCGACGCGAGTGTGGGCGGCGCTCGCATCATCGACATCGGCGACGAGAAGAAGCCCAAGGTGGTGTCGAACATCAAGCTCGAGGCCAACCTGCCCAAGTTCCGTGCGCTCGAGCAGGGCGACGCCGCCATGAACTCGTCGCTGCAGGGCTACGCCGGCCACTACTGCAACGTGCCGCAGCGCACCGACCCCGGCATCGTGGCGTGCAGCTTCATCGGCTCGGGCCTGCGGGTGTTCGACATCCGCGACCCGCTGCATCCGAAGGAGATCGCGTATTTCAACGCGCCCGCCGCAGCCGGGCGCACGGGCACGACGCCGTCGGACTACGCCATGTCGGCGCCCACGTTCGTACCGAGTCGGGGCGAGATCTGGTACTCCGACGGCAACAGCGGCTTCTACGACGTGCACGTGACCAACGGCGTGTGGCCGTTCAGCACCGGCGCAGCCTCGGTGGCGGCGCCGCCCAAGGTGCTCGGCAGCACCATCACGGCACCGGCGCCCAAGCCGGCCACCGCCCCGTCCCGCGACCTTCCCGCCACGGGGGACACCCCGTGGACGCCCGTCGGGGCCGCTGCTTTGGCCCTGGCGGGGGGTTGCCGGATGGTAAGGCGCGCCTCGCGACGTCCCCGGCAGGTGTAGCCGCGGCGGCGATTACCGCCGAACCCGCGAAATCAGACGATGTCCCTGTCTCCGGCAACCGGCCGGTCAAGAGAAAGGGACAGTCGAGATGCCGCAGGTTTCCGAGGGGTACACCACCCACGTCTTCGGAGCGACGCTGCTGCCGTCGTTCATGATGGGGTTGTTCTACAAGGGCCGGGCCGAGCGCCTGGCCGAGGGCGGCGACGTCCACTACCACGCCATGCCGAAGGGTGGCCTGGGCCGCACCGACGACATCGTCGAGCAGTTCCTCCCCATCCTGGAGGACGCCCGCCAGAGCGGCGACAAGCTGCGTCTGATGGGTCACTCACTCGGTGGCGTGGTCGCCTGGGCGCTCGCTCACGAGGTCACCGACGCCGTGGACACCGTCGAGATGTACGGCGCCCCGCTGCGGGGCACCGGCCTGGCCGACTTCTTCAAGTTCATCAAGCCCGTGCAGGAGGCCACCTACCTCTCCCGCGACAGCGAGTTCCTCAAGGGCTACGACAAGCCGCTCAACGGCCCCATCGTGCGTTCGCTGTACACGTCGATCGACCTGTTCGTCGTCCCGCCCCGCGATTCGTGCTTCGTCGAGGGCGACCGGGCCGAGAACCACCTGCTCTCACCCCGGGCGCTGGCCTTCAGCGAGCAGCGGGCCGGCGAGAAGGTGCACCCGGGCCTGGCCGACCATGTCCTGCTTCCCCGCCACGGGCGGCTGCTGGCGGCGGTGGCGGCGTAATGGGCGGGTTCTACTACCTCATCGTGAAGTCGCTGGTCGACGGCGACGCCAGTGGCACCATCACCCACGACAACGACCGCCCGAACGCTGCGCCGCTCCCGGCCTTCGTGTTCGGCGACGACGGCGAGTTCCTCGGCCGGGTCGACGTGCCCGCCTTCGCCGGGCACAAGGAAGTGGCGTGACATGGGCGACCTGCACACGCGGCTCGTGACCACCGGGATCGCGCCGCTCGAGTCGGCCGGCCTGTTCCCGCTGGCGCAGGCCCGCACGGAGATGCCGAAGCGGCGGCGGGTTACTTCTTCTGCTGGACGCGGTCGCGTATGGCGGCGAGTCGTTCTGCGAAGAAGGGTTGCTGCGCAGACCACGACTGCACGGTGAGCTCGAGGTCGACGGCCTCGTCGTGGGTGGGGATGCTCGGCATCTGCCGCAGCACCTCCTTGGCCCGCTTGGCCAGCTCGGGCGGCGTGTCGGCCGCCTTGGCCGCCAGCCGCCTCGCCTCCTCGAGCAGGGCGTCGTCGTCGACACACCGCCACACCAACCCCGCCTTCTCGGCGGCCTCGCCGTCGAGGATGTCGCCGAACAGCACCATGGCGGCGGCGCCCTGCGGGCCGATGGCCCGCTCCAGCA
This sequence comes from Actinomycetota bacterium, assembly GCA_019243975.1. GTDB lineage: Bacteria > Actinomycetota > Acidimicrobiia > Acidimicrobiales > JAFATL01 > JAFATL01. The sequence goes on from JAFATL010000697.1 coordinate 4,100, forward strand.
TCCACGTGTGACCGCCACCGGGGTGCAGGCCCAGCTTGAGGAAGCGGGTGTCGAAGCGAGCGGACCGCGCCGCGATGCGCACGTCGCAGCACAGGGCCAGGTTCATGCCCGCTCCCACCGCGGCGCCGTTGACGGCGGCCAGGGTGGGGAACGGGGACCGGGCCACGCGCAGGAAGCCCTCGTAGATGGTGCGCAGGCCCTTCTCGCTCGACCCGGAGTCGGAGCGGGCCGTGCTGCCGGTGCGGCCGAGGTCGCCGAGGTCGGCGCCCGCACAGAAGGCGGGCGGGGCGCCCGTGATGACGAACGCGCCGACATCGCCTGACGCTTCCAACCGGTCGAACGTCTCCACGATCTCGTCGACCAGCGGCAACGTCAGAGCGTTGCGGCGCTCACCTTCGTCGAGGGTGACGACGGCGACGCGGTCGTCACCGACGTCGACCTTGAGGCCACTCACGGGTTCCTGACCACGGCAGGCGAGTGGCGGAAGAAGTTCTCGACGTCGCGCTCGTACTTGTACGCCGGTCGGCCCTGGCCCACGGCGCTGCGGAGGCGGCTGGCGTGGGCGAAGTTCTGGATGGCGCCGGCGGTGGTGTAGCGGTAGTTGAAGCCGGCCCGCTTGAGCCGCCGGTTGTCGGTGCCCCGCCCGTACCGCAGCAGGTCGAGGAGCTCGGGCGGCAGGTCGAACACGCCTGACTGCGTCAGCGGCGCCGCGAAGAAGCCGGTGCCGTACGGCGGCATCGGGATCGTGCGCCGGCCGCACAGGGCGGCGACCTCGCTCCATGGCACGCGCCCGTCGCCGGCCACGTTGTAGATGCCGGGCACCTGGTTGGCCATGGCGAACTCGATCGAGCGGACGACGTCGTCCTCTTCGACGAACTGCAGCAACGGGTCGAAGCCGAAGATCGACGGAACCATCGGCAGCTCGAGGGCCCGGCTGATCGGCGTGACGATGTCGGTGCCCAGCACGTTGGAGAAGCGCAACAGGGTGACGACCACGTGCGGGTTGTCCTCGGCGAAGTCGTGCAGGTACCCCTCGACCTCGATGAGCGACCGCTCGACGCGCGTGCGGGGCGTGTGCGGCCGGGGCGTCTCCTCCTTGAACCACACCGGGTTCTCCTTGGCGGAGCCGTACACGAGGCTCGACGACTTCACCACCACGTGGCGCACCGAGCTGTCGGCGGCGCCGGCGGCCGCCAGCAGGTTCATGGTGCCGATGACGTTGATCTCGTGCAGCTTCGCCCCGCTCATGCGGCTGGAGTCCACGACGAGGAACGTGTGCAGGATGGTGTCGACCTGTGTGGCCTGCACGATGCGGGCGAGGATCGAGTAGCTCTGGTCGGCCCGTACGAACTCGGTGCGCTCGAGCTCGACGGTGGGCTCGATGGTGTCGAGGCCGACGATCACCTCGACGTCGGGGTCGCGCTCGAGGGCCTGGGCGACGCGCCCGCCCCAGAAGGTGGCCAGACCGGTGACGAGAACTCGCTTGCCCATCCCTGCTCTCTTCTTGTCTTCCGCCTAGCCGAACCAGATCGACGTGCGGTTGCGCAGGAGGTCGTAGAGCGCCTCCTGCAACTGCACCCGGATGCTCTCGGCCTCGTCCATGATGCGGCTCTTCGAGTAGCGGGCCTGGTCGGGGGGCACGTCGAAATGCACGGGGTCGAGCACCTTCAGCTTGAACTTGGCCGGGAAGTACAGGAGCGCGCCCAGCGGCCCGAACAGCAGCATGTTCGCCGTGATCGGGAAGTAGGGGATGTTGAGCGCCTTGGCCAGGGACGGGATCTTGTAGAGGATCGGCATCGACTCCTCGGCGCCCATCACCGCGATGGGAATCACCGGCACCCCGGCCCGCATGGCGATCTCGACGAAGCCGCCCCGGCCGAAGCGGCGCAGCTGATAGCGCTCGCCGTACGTCTTGCCCGGGCCCTTGCCCCCCTCGGGGAACACGAGCACCAGCTGCTGCTGCTCGCGCAGCAGGCGGTAGGCGTTCTCGGGATGGGCAGCGACACCGCCGGCCCGGGCCCACAGCGTGCCCACCACCGGGATGCCCTTGAACAGGTGGTCGGCCAGCCCGTACACCGGCCGGTTCAGCTCCTGCTCGATGCCGTGCATGATCACTGGCGCGTCGGACGGGATGGCCGCCGCGTGGTTGGCGACGAGCAGGGCGCCGCCCTCCTTGGGGATCTTCTCGAGACCCTCCCACTCGACGCGGAACCACGTGTTGTAGAAGAAGCTGTACGCCCGCCGGGTGAGCTCCCGCATGTGCTCGGAGCGGCCCCACTCGTCGACGTCGCTCAGGCGGGGGTCGGGGAGGCTGTCGGGGTCGGGCGCCGGACGGGGCAGGTGCACGAGGGTGCCCGGCTTGGTCGCTTCTCCGATGCGGTTCCCGGTCGCCACGGGCTGCCATGCTAGGCGACCGACCATGCCGACCTTCTCTCGGGCATTCGGCCAGACCCGGCTGCAGCTGCACTTCGCCGAACGCGGCGCCTCTGACGGCATGCCGGTGGTGCTCACCCACGGGCTGCTGTGGTCGTCGCGGATGATGGAGGGCCTCGCCGCCCGCCTGCCTGACCAGCGGGTTCTCCTGCTCGACCTGCACGGCCACGGCAAATCCGACCGGCCCACCGACCCGTCGGCGTACACGTGGGCGTCGCTGGCCGGCGACGTGATCGCCCTGCTCGACCACCTGGAGATCGACCAGGCGGTGATCGGCGGCTTGTCGCTCGGCGCCAACGTCACCCTGGCCGCGGGCCAGCGCCACCCCGAACGGGTGAAGGCGATGATCGTGGAGATGCCCGTGCTGCGGCGGGGTGAGCCGTTCGGCCGGCCCGCCTTCGGGGCGATGGCCGGAGCCTACGAGGCGGGCGGTCGTTCGATGACGGCGCTGGCCGGGCTCGTACGCAAGCTGCCCCTGCCGCGCGGGGTGCCCGAGCTGGCGGCGCTGCGCGACGTGGCCGGGGCCGAGCCGGCGGTTGCCGTCGCCGTGCTGCGGGGCCTGCTGGCCGAGGACCTCATCCCCGACGACTCGGCGACCATCGCCCGCATGCACATGCCCGCGCTGGTCATCGGGCACCGCCGGGATCCGGTACACGTCCTCGACGATGCGCGCGACCTGGCCCGGCGCCTGCCCAAGGGCGAGCTGGTCGAGGCGTCGTCGATCGCCGAGTTCCGCCTCCACCCCGAACGGTTGGCGGCGCACGTGCGCCACTTCCTTGAGAGACTTCCCGCATGACGGAGCTCATCCTCGACTCGCTGCAGCGCCGCATGAAGGCGATGCACTCGCTCTACGAACAGGCCATCGAGTCGATGGACCTCGAGCACGTCAATCACTTCGAACGGGAGGGCGTGCTGCCGATCGCGTTCTCGCTGTTCCACATCGTCAACATGATCGACACGTCGTTCATGCTGATGACCGGCACCATGCCGATCTGGAACGAGGACTGGCAGGCGCGCGTGCAAATGTCGATCGCCGACCACGGCAAGCACCGCACGGTCGACGAGATGGTGTACCAGCGCATCGGTGATTACGAGCAGTTCAAGGCCTACCTGCGCGAGGTGTTCGCCCGCACCGAGAAGTGGCTCGCCGATCTCGACCCGGCCGAGCTGACGCGGGTCGTGATCCCGCACCCGTTCCCGCCCCAGATCGCGTCGACGTACAGCGCGCGCGTCGCCGGGCCCGACGGCATCACGTTGCTCGACGCCACCGAGTGCTGGATCTACCAGCACGGCCTGCGTCACATGGGCGAGATCGAACTTGCTCGGGGCCTGGTCGGCCTCGGCGGCATGACGTCGTAGCGCTGCCTAGTCGAGCTCGCCGCGCTCCTCGCGCTGGGAGTTCCACAGCGCCGCGCCCTCGCACGAGTCGCGCAGGCGGCAGTACCCGCACGCGGGGCCGGGTGTGAAGGTGGGCTCGCGCTCGTGGGTGCGCAGCGCCGCCAGCTTGAGCACGCCGTCGATGACGCGCCGCATGGTGATGGTGAGGAGCTCCTCGGTCATGTCCTCGTGGTGCCACGTGCCGGCGTCGAGGTAGTAGCTGGCCACGCGGAACGGCGGCACGCCCGAGCGGAATGTCTCCAGCAGCGCGTAGTAGCGCAGGTCGTCGATGTGGTGTGGGTACGAACGGCCCGACTTGAAGTCGACGACGAGGACGCCCGCCTGCGTGCCCTCGGCCCGGCCCAACGCCAGGTCGACCTTGGAGCGCAACACGATGCGCCCGCCGTGCAGCTCGACGCGCACCGGTGACTCGAGGCGCGGCCGCCACTTCTTCTTGAGCGGCGGGAAGCCTTCCTCGAACTTGCAGACGAGATCGTTGGCCGCGGAGCGCAGCTCGGCCAGCTCCGTCGCCGGCGCTTCGAGCAGCCAGTTGCGGGGTGTGCGGTCGTCGCCTTCTTCGATGATGCGGTCGATGGCCGCGTCGACGAGCTCGAGCGGTGCGGGGTCGCCGGCCATGAACACGCCCAGCTCGATGGCCTTGTGGGCGACCGTGCCCCGGGCGGTGTCCTTCGACCAGCCGGGGAAGCCGGCGGCCGCCTCGGCCTGGTGCAGCCGCTCGCACTGGTGCACGCGCGCCAGCTCGGCCTTGTTCACGTGCAGCTCGGCGTCGAGCAGCGTGAGCCGGTCGGCGGCGTCGGCGAAGGCGTCGTGCAGCTCCGTCCGCAGGCGTCGGGCCAGGTCGTCGGGGAAGTGGGGCCGAGCACCCTTGCCGGCCATCATCAGCTCGTCGACGACCCGCTGCTGGCTCGGCGTGAGGTTCACCGGCGACTCCATGTGAGGCAGGTTACGGAGAGGGTGTGACAGCTTCGGCGATCGGCGTCGGCCGCTCGAACCGGCTGCGCAGGGCGAGACCGGCGGCGACCAGGGCGACGAGCGCGGTGCCCAGGTTGCGGATGAGGTAGCTGATCAGCACCCGCCACGTGAGGCTGGTGACCGCGGCGTGGCGCAGGTGGTCGACGCGGATGCGGGAAGCCACGGCGAGGATCGACCCGATCACGATGAGCAGCGCGAACGCGCCCACCAAGCCCAGCGTGAACGCGGCCTGCCGGTCCTGGGCCTCGTCGGTGACCTGGCCGGCGACCTTCGGCAGAACCACCAGCACGACCGCCACCACCAGTATCAGGCCGAGCGGGACGGCGTCGAGGTTGGTCAGGAAGGCGTAGCCGAGCCGGTAGAGCGAGCCCAGGTTGGCCTGCTTGATCGCCACGCCCTGGGCCACGATCGCCACCACCTCCAACGAGGCGAGGATGGCGAGGGCCAGGCCGCACCAGCTGAGCAGCCCGACCAGCGGGTTCGTCGCCGGCGCGGGCTCGACCGGCAGGGCGTCAGGGTCGTGGGAGGGGTCGGTCACGGTTTGAGTGTCACACCTCATCGCCATGATGGGGAGGATGGAACCGGCCACCGCCGTGCACTTCAGCGCCATCGCCCGGGCGTTGGCCATGGAGACGCGCCGGCTGGGCCTGGTCACGCCCGGCTTCCGCAGCCCGCCCCGCCGCTTCGGCCTGCTCCGCACCATCCGCCGC
>JAFATL010000719.1 GCA_019243975.1 Actinomycetota bacterium
GGGCGCATCGATGGTCAACCCGCTCCCGACTCCGCTCGTCTCCACGTCGTCCAACACGCCCGATCGGGCCACTGTCCAGTCGACGTCCACCTCGAAGCTGGTGCCCTTCGGTGATCACTTCGGGATCGTGAGCGAGGTCCGGGAGACGATCGCCCCGGTCACCCTCTTCAAGAACACCCCGAACCAGACCACCATCGAGGTGCTCGGCGAATGGGTGCTGACCGTCACGGCCAACGGCACCGGGGCCACCGCAATTCATTACGGCCCCGACCCGAAGGTCACCGCGCCCACCACGCCCGTCATCCGGGTGTCGCAGGGCTGGCCCCTGGTCACCAGCCAGAACGTCATCACCTTCCAGGACCTCACCGGTGGTGGCTTGCCGCAGCATCTGATCCCGGCCAGCCCGCTGCTCGACGTCTGGGTGGCCGACAACCCCCGCACCATCGGCAGTGACAATGCCGCCAACCCGCCGCTCGCGGTCCCGTCGGCGGATGGCACGTCGGCTTCTGCTGCGGTGGACGTGGTCCGGGTGAAGGTCCTGCAGGACACGGTGCCGGGTGCCGGCGGCCACGTCGCCGACGTCCGCGTCGGCCACATGGAAGCGTCGGCTCGGGTCCCGGCAGGTGGGTGCGTCCTCTCGACGACGCCCACGACGCCGACGACGGTGCTGCCGCCGCCCACCACCACGCCGACCACGCTGGCTCCGCCTCCGGGCTGCCCGCCGGCGTGCCCGCCGCCTGCGCCGACCCCGGCCCCGCCGGCCCCGGCCAACCCGGCCCAGCCCCCGGCGCCCCCGGTCCAGCCTGCGAACCCGCAGCAGCCGGCCAACCCGGCCCAGCCGTCCAGCCCGCCGCCCACCGCGGCCCCGGCCAACCCGGCTTCGCCGGTGACGCCGTCCAGCCCGGTGAGCCCGGCCAGCCCGGCGGTCCAGCCGGCCAACAGCGCACCGCCTGCGCAGGTGTTGGCCAACACCTTCACCCGGCCTGAGACTCCGGCGGCCACCGCCGTCCAGGCCAACCCGACCTTCACCGGGTAACAACCAAGCCGCGACGTCGACTCACCGGGCCATCCCTACGATGGCCCGGTGAGCGCGCGGCTGGGCCGGTGGGCGGCACTGACGGCCGCGCTGGTTCTGCTGACGCCGTCGGTCGCGTTCGCGCACGGCGGCCTGTACGCGGGCGCCGACAACGTGGCGACGGTGTTGGTGGCGGCCGACCTGGCGGTGATCGCCTGGTACCGGCGGCTGCGCCGCAAGGCGCGTGATGGCGCCGGTCGCCTGGCGGCGCGGCGGTGGGTGCTGCTTCCGGTGGCGGTGGCGTTGCCCGTGGCGGCGGTGACCACCACGTCGTGGGTACCGAAGAACACGCCGTCGCGGCAGCGGCCCACGTCCACCGCGCAGCTGCGCATCGTCACGCCGACCCCCGGCGAGGTGGTAGGACGCTCCTTCGCAGTGCAGCTCGACCTGCGGGGAGGCCGCATCGTGTCGTTGACCACCACGAGGAACCGACCGAACCAGGGCCACATCCACGTCTCTGTCGACGGGGCCCTGCAGTCGATGACGTCGGGGTTGCGCCAGGAGCTGCACGACCTCTCACCCGGGCGCCATGTGGTGCAGGCAGAGTTCGTGGCCGCCGACCACGGCCCGTTCAAGGCGCCGGTGGTCGCGTCGGTCACCGTGGAGGTGCGGGCATGAGGCGATGGGTCGTGGTGGCGCTGGCGATCGGCGTGCTGGCGACCGGCTGCAGCAGCGGCGCCGGCAAGAACCCGCTGCGGCTGGGCGCTCTGTACCCGCTGGGCGGGGCCCAGGGCCCGGGCGGCATCGAGGAGTTCCGGGGCGTGCAGCTGGCGGTCGAGCGGGCCAACGCCGCCGGCGGCGTCGATGGCCGCCACGTCGTGCTCGACAGCGTGAACGTCGAATCGGCCGAAGCCGCGCCGGCGGCGGTGCGCCGCGTTGCCGGCGACGGGGCACGCATCGTGCTGGGGAGCTACGGCAGCACGATCTCGTCGACCGCCAGCACGGCCGCCGCTGCGCGGAACCTGCTGTTCTGGGAGACGGGCGCGGTGGGGGAGACGCCGAGCGGCGCGGGCGCCGGGCGCACGTTCTTCCGGGCCCCGCCCACGGGTGTGAGCCTGGGGCAGGCGGGCGTGTCGTTCATGCGCGACGTGTTCGTGCCCAAGCTGTCGGCAAACCGTCCGCTCCGCTACACGGTGGTGTACGTCGACGACGCGTACGGCCGGGCTGTCGGCCTGGGCGCCGTCGACGAGCTGCGCCGGAGTGGGCAGGTAGTGGCCAACGTCATCCCGTATGCGGCGCGAGGCACCGACTACGCGGCGCTGGCGCAACAGGTGGCGGCCGACCACCCCGACGTGATGTTCGCGTCGGCGTACCTCGACGACGGCATCGCCCTGCGCAAGGCGTTGGTCGCAGCCCACGTGCCGTTGATGGCGGCGATCGGCACCAGCTCGAGCTACTGCATGCCCGCGTTCGGGGCCGCGTTGGGCGCGGCGGCCGTCGGGCTGTTCGCGTCGGACAAGCCCGACGCCGACGACGTGCGTCCCTCGACGTTGCGTCCCGACGCGGCGGCGGCCCTTCGTTGGGTGCAGTCGAAGTACGAGAAGCGCTTCCACACCGACATGTCGGCCGCTGCGTTGGCGGGCTTCGCCAACACGTGGGGCTTGCTCGTGCACGTGTTGCCGGCGGCGTCGTCGATGACGCCGGCGGGGGTGGCGCGGGCGGCGTTGTCGGTGAAGCTGCCGCTCGGCGGGCTGCCAAACGGGAGCGGCATCGACTTCGCCGGCCCGGGCACGGCGGCGGCCGGCTCGAACCGCAACGCCGCCAGCGTCATCTGGCAGTGGGTGGCGCCGGGCAAGCGCACCGTGGTGTGGCCACCGTCGTTCGCCTACGAGCCGTTGAAAGTGCTGCCGATCGAGCAGTGACACAACGCCGGGTCGTCGCCTCCGGGCTCGTTGCGCTGGTCGTGTACGCGGTGGTCGCCGCCGTCACCGGTCACCTGATGCCGGGACGCGCCCGGCCGCTGTTCGACGGCTTCACGCCGCCGGCCGCCTACCGGTGGGTGAAGCCGCCCGCGGAGTTCAAGGCGGGCAACCAGAAGGCGCTGCCGGGGAGCTTCGACGTCGACCTCGGGCCCAACGGTGCCAACCAGATCACGGCCGCGACCGACGACGCCCAGATCCTGATGAACTTCACCAAGGCCGCCATCCCGCCGCACGGTGGCGACACGGGGCTGACCGTGCACATCGATGTGCTCGACCCAGCGAAGTTGTCGCCTCTGCCGCCCGGTGTGCGCACTGACGGCAACGCCTACAAGGTGACGATGACCTACAAGCCGTCGGGCGCGTCGCTCGACGGGCTGACCCAGGCCGGCAACATCTTCGTGACGTACCCGACGTCGGCCGACCGCATCGCGTACTCAGTCGACGGCAAGACGTGGCAACTGACCAAGGCCACGCGCGTCGGCAGCAACCTGCAGCTGGGTGGCGAGTTCACCAAGGCCGGCTACTACGAAGCCGCCGGCCCGCCCAACGGCAAGCAGCAGAAGAAGAGCGGCGGCGGCGCAACCACGGGCCTGCTGATCATGGGTGGCCTCGCCCTGCTCATCTTCTCCCCCCTCGTTGTCGTCTGGATCCGCCGCCGCCCCGGAGCCAAACCCAAAGGCAAAGGCAGCGCAGCAAAGCGTCAGAAGTAGCCTGGTTCGCTTCGGGGGTGTAGCTCAGCCTGGCAGAGCGACGGTCTTTTAAACCGCTGGTCGTGGGTCCGAATCCCACCGCCCCCACGTCATTGGTTTCTCTGCCGTCGTAGGCGGAAGCTGTTGGCCCGCCGGGCAGTTCGGCGCCGATGGCAGTTCGCGCAGACCACCTCGCACTTGTCGATTTCGTCGAGAACCGTCTGCCACTTCTTGAGACCGAAGACGAGCGCGCTGACGTTGGCCACCTTGTTGCCACGGACGTGATCGAAGTCCAACACCACTGGGTCCGCTTCACCACAATCAACGCAGGGGTGCTGGCAGAGATAGTCGAACAGCAGTCCACGAAGCAGGTCGCTGAGTCGGCGGGCCCGACGGCTGATGCGTTGCCGGCACAACTCGGGGTTCTCGGCGTGTACGCGTTTCTGGGCCGCGATGTTGCACGGCTTGCAGCGCGCTTGACGACCGTCCCTGCTCCTGGTCTTTCGGTGGAAGTCGTCCAAGGGCTTCCACACCTTGCATGTGGAGCACCGCTTGCCGGGTACGGGGGGCTCGCCGAAGAGCGTCATGGTTCCCCGATGCGTCAAGAGCCTTCGAGGGCAGGCGCACCTGCGAGCCGCCGCTATGCGTGAGGGTACCGACGGGGTGAGACAACTTCGGAGGGGGGCGCCGATACGCTCGCTGTGATGCGGTCGGTGCGGGTTGTGGTGGTTGCGGCGTTGGTGGCGGTGTCGTTGGCCGCGTGCGGGAGCAGCAGCAAGTCGTCGAGCACGGCGGCGACGACGTCGAAGCGGCCGTCGACGCAGGCGAAGTTGCAGATCCTGCAGCCCACGCCCAACCAGGTCACCGGGCCCAACCTCACCGTGAAGGTCAACCTCATCGGCGCCACGATCGTCCCCTCGACCAACGTGGGGCCGCCCAAGAACGGCACCGAAGGACACATCCACGTGTCCGTCGACGGGAAGATCGTGCAGATGGCGTACCAGGCCGAGCAGGCGATCGGGCCGCTCGACCCCGGGCAGCACAACCTCACGGCCGAGTTCGTGGCGACCGACCACCAACCGTTCGCCAACCGGGTGATCGCCGCCGTGTTGTTCACGGTCCAGGGCACGACGTCGACGACCTGAAGCCCCGGGTTGAGCCGGCGCCCTCGTCGGTAGGATGCCGGCATGGACCCCGAGCACGTTCGAGAGCGGCTGGCTGAGGAAGCGACGCGGCTGAACGAGATCCGCAGCGGCTTCGACGACCTGGGGAGAGAGTCGGAGGCCGAGAGCCTGGGCGAGCTGTCGTCATCTGACCAGCATCAGGCCGACGTGGGCACCGAGACCTTCGAGCGGGAGAAGGACCTGTCGATCCTCGAGCAGGTCGAAGCCGAGTTGGCCGACGTCGAGCATGCCCTGCGCCGACTCGACGACGGCACCTACGGCACCTGCGAAGCGTGCGGCAAGGTGATCGACGAGGCGCGCCTCGAGGCGCTGCCGGCGGCCCGGTTCTGCCTCGACGACCAGTCGAAGGCAGAGCGGGAGGCGCGCGCCGGGTCGTGACCATGCGCCGGGGGCTGGGGGCATTGGTCGGCGCCGCGTGCATCGCGCTGGTGGTCGTGACGACGGGACCGGCGGCGGTGCCGACCGGGGTCGCGCCCAAGCGCGTGGCCGTCACCGAACACGACAAAGAACCGGAGTCGTTCCAGGAGCTGCAGGCGGCGCACGACGTGCTCAGCGCGCGCCGGGGCAAGGGTCAGAACCTGCGGACGGGGGCGCTGGAGGCCGCCGTCGCCCAGCGCAACGCCATCGCCCAGAGCACGCCGCCGGTGACCGGCGGCAGCAACGCGTGGCAGCCGTACGGCAACACCGCCCTCATCTCCGACGACCCGCAGTACACCGAAGTCGGCGGCGAAGGCTTCGGCAACCTGTCGGGCCGGGCCCAGGGGCTCGCCTTCGACCCCAACGACCACCGGCACTGGTTCGTGGGCGTGTCGTACGGCGGCGTGCACGAGTCGAACGACGCCGGTGCATCTTGGCACTCGATCGGTGAGGGCCTGCCGACGCAGATCGTCGGCGCCATCGGCTACACGACGGCGGGCGGCGGAACGCTGGTAGCCGGTACCGGCGACCCGGCGATGGGCGGCGACGGCGATCCCGGTCTCGGCGTGTTCTGGACCAGCGACCTCGGCAAGACGTGGACGAAGGCGGCCGGCGTCCCCAGCGACAGCTTCTCGTTCAAGGTCGCCGTCGACCCGACCAATCCGTCGGTCGTGTACGTCGCCAACTCGCAGGGCCTCTACCGCTCGGCCGACGCAGGCCGGTCGTTCGTCAACGTGGTGCTGCCCACCACGTGCACCGACCTGAGCAACCACAAATGCTTCCTCGCCAACATCGTCACCGACGTGGTGGTGCGGCCCAACGACGACAACGGCCACGGCGGGGGCAAGGTGCTGGCGGCGGTCGGATGGCGCGGTGGCCAACAGATGCTCCCCGAAGGGTTCCCGGCCGCGCCCCAGAACGGCCTGTACGAGGCCGACGACGGCCAGCACTTCCACTTCGTCAACCCGAGCGGGTTCGCCACCCAGGCCGACATCGGGCGCACCGCCCTGGGCCTCGCCTATGGCGCGGGCCAGAACCACGACGTGGTGTTCGCCATGGTGTCCAACGCCCGCAAGCTCGAGAACCAGGTCACCACGCTCGACGTCCCCGAGCCTGGCGGCGCCCCGATCCCCAACGCCACCAACCTCGACGGCATCTACGTGTCGAGCGACTTCGGCCAGTCGTGGGTGAAGACGACCGATGCGGAGCAATTGAAGCTGCCGGGCACGGGCTCCTCCCTCAACGGCGCGCAGCTCGTGTCGTACGCCCCTGGCGCGCAGTCTTGGTACAACCTCTGGATCCAGCCGGATCCGGCGACCAACGACGGCTCGGGGCGCCCGACGCGCGTGCTCTTCGGGCTGGAGGAGATCTGGCAGAACCTGCTGCCCCTCAACGCGCTCAGCTACACCGTGCCGCTGGCCACGCCGATGAAGGTGATCGGCCGGTACTACGGCGACACCAGCTGCGCCGGTTTCGTCGCCATCCTGCCCGCCTGCCCGCTCAGCAACCCGCCCACGGCCGTCAACACGACGCACCCTGACCAGCACGCGATGATGATCGTGCCCGACGCCAGCGGGGGCGGCGAGACGCTCGTCGTGGGCCATGACGGCGGCCTCAACGCGCAGCACATCGGCGCGGGGGGCGACTACACCCAGACCGCGTGGGGCAAGGGCAACAACACCGGCCTGCGCACGCTGCAGCCGTACGGCGTTGCCGTCGCCAAGGACGGCGTTGCCTACGCCGGCCTGCAGGACAACGGCGAGATGCGCGTCACGGCCGACGGCACGGTGCGGCGCGTGTTCGGCGGTGACGGTTTCTTCTCCGCTGTTGACCCCGACAAGAGCGACGTCGCGTACGAGGAGGTCACGTACGGCGCCATGTCGGTCACGACGGACGGCGGCAAGACGTGGACCAACATCGACCCCAGCCTCACGGGCGCGCAGTTCTCGGCGCCCTTCGCCATGGACCCGCTGAACGCCAACCACCTGGTGATCGCCGGCCGCGACGTGCAGGAGACCACCGCGGGACCGAAGACGAACTCATCGAGCGACGGCGTGTTCATCGACGCTGCGACCCAGTGGCAGAAGGTCTACGACCTGGGGACGGCCAAGCACCCCGGCGACGCCAACGCCACCTCGACGCCGCCGGACGATGCCGACAACTCGGCGTCGGCCGTCGACGTGCGCAACAACGCCGGGTACATCGGTTTCTGCGCGGGCACGTGCGAGGCCCTGCGCATGAC
>JAFATL010000015.1 GCA_019243975.1 Actinomycetota bacterium
CGGGGCCGCCCGACGTTGACCGACACCACCCGCGGCTCCACGCCATCCAGTCTGGCCGTCCCCGAGCACCGGCTGCCGTGCGAGGATTGACGCCATGGCGGCGGACACGGGCACTCCGCACGACGCGTTCGCGGCGGCGTTCGAGGCAATCGCGCGGTTCGACCTCGACGGCGCCATCGTCAATCTTTCCGCCGCGGTGCGCGGGTTTGCGGCCGCCGGCGATGTGAAGCAGGAAGCCATGGCGTGCGCCTGCCTGGGCAAGATCTTCGGCAACTACATGGCGAACCGTGTGGCGGCCACTCCGTGGTTCACCCGCGCCGCCCGCCTGCTCGAGAACGAGCCTCCCTGTATCGAACAAGGCTTGGTGGCACTGGCGCCGATGGGGTGCGATGTGGACGACCCGGCCGTGCTCCTGGCCCGGGCCGAGCTCGCCCTTGGCCTCGCCCGCCGGTTCGGCGACGCCGACCTCGAGGCGAAGGCGCTGGCCGACGGAGGCTTGGCGCTCGTGCAGGCGGGCCGCCACGACGAGGGCATGGCCTTGCTCGACGAGGGCATGGCACTCATCTGCGGCAGCGCCGAGCAGTCCGAGCCGCACCAAGCCGCCGTGTGCTCGTTCTTCACCGCCTGTTACTACACCGCCGACTTCGGGCGCTTCGAGGCGTGGAGCCCGCTGCTCCGACAGCGGGGCCTGCTCGGTGACGCGCCCGGCCCGCAGGCGGTGCTGACCAGTCACTGCGACAGCGTGCAAGGTGTCCTGTTGTGCCAGCTCGGCCAGTGGGCGGAGGCCGAGAGCGTGCTGGAACGGGCGCTCGGCACCATCGAGCAGGTGATGCCGATGATGGCGTGGCACCCGCCGATCGCGCTGGCCGAGCTGCGCGTGCTGCAAGGCCGGCTGGCCGAGGCGGAGGCGCTCCTGCTCGGGCGCGACGACCACATCCAGGCCCTGCTTCCGATGGCGCGACTCCACCTGGCGCGCGGCGACTTCGATCTGGCCCGAGCTGCCGCGACCCGTGGCCTGAAGTTGATGGGCGACGACCGGGTCCGGGCGTCGATGGTGCTCGGCGTGCTCGTGGAAGCAGAGCTGGGTCGCGGTGATGTCGCGGCAGCGGCCGACGCGTCGCGCGAGCTCGACCGCCGGGTGGAAGGAGCGCAACACGCGCCGATCACCGCCGAGGCGGCGCGCCTGCGCGCCCGGGTGCGGGCGACCGAGGGCGACCCGAGGGAGGCGGCCGCCATCATCGACGCGACCGTCGCGACGCTGGACCGGCGCGAGGCCGATCTGCCCCTCGTGCGAGCGCGCCTGTACGTCGACCTGGCGCGGTTCCACTCGCAGCTGGGCGACGAAGCGTCGGCGATGGTGGCGGCCAAGGCGGCGGCAGCCGTGCTGACCCGCGCCGACATCGACCTGCCCCCGGCCGACCGGGACGTGCTCCGGCGGCTGGGCGTCGGTGGCCCCGCCGAGGCGGTGACCGAGGGGCCGGCCGGCTGCCGCGTGGCGTCGCTGGCGCGCGACGGCTCGTGGTGGACGGCCGCGTGTGGCGACACCAAGGTCCGGCTCAAGCACACCAAGGGCCTCCAATACCTCGCCGAGCTGGTCGGGCACCCGGGCGTCGAGCGCCACGTGGTCGACCTCGTCGACCAGGTGGAGAAGCTGGCCCCGGACGGGCCGCGCGATCTGCGCCGCAAGGTCGGCGGCGACCTCGGTCCCGCCCTGGACCGATCAGCGCGCGACGAGTACCGCCGCCGGGTATCCGACCTCCGCGACGAGATCGAGGACGCGTTGGCGGCCGAGGACGACGAGCGGGCGGCCGCCCTCCAGGGCGAGCTGTTCGTCCTGCTGCAGGAGCTGAGCCGGGCCTTTGGCCTGGGCGGCCGCGACCGGGCGACCGGGACGGTGGCGGAGAAGGCCCGCCTCAACGTGACCCGGGCCGTGCGGGCCGCCATCACCAAGGTGGCCGAGGCCCTCCCCGAGGCGGGCGCCGTCCTCGACCGGCGGGTGCGCACGGGCGTGTTCTGCGCCTACGAGCCCCACCCCGACGACCCGGTGCTTTGGAAGATTTCCGAGGTGTTCAGTCCCGACTGAACGGAACCGGCCCCGGGTGAACGCCAAAGGGGCATGGAACCCACCACGACAGTCAACGAAATCGCCGACGGGATCTACCGCCTCTCGACCTTCGTGCCCGAGGTGGCACCCCCGGCCGGCTTCACCTTCAACCAGTTCCTGATCAAGGCCGACGAGCCGCTCCTGTTCCACACCGGCCCGCGGGCGATGTTCCCGCTGGTATCGGAGGCGGTCGCCAAGATCGTCCCCGTCGAGTCGGTGCGCTGGATCACCTTCGGCCACGTCGAGTCGGACGAGAACGGCGCGATGAACATGTGGCTGGCCGCGGCGCCGAACTCGCAGGTTGCCCACGGCGCCCTGGGCTGCATGGTGCAGCTCAACGACATGTGCGACCGCCCGCCCCGCGCCCTCGACGAGGGTGAGGTCATCGACTTGGGCGGCAAGCGGGTGCGCCAGATCTCGACCCCTCACGTCCCCCACGGTTGGGAGGCGCAGGTGCTCTTCGAGGAGACGACCGGCACGCTGCTGTGCGGCGACCTGTTCAGCCACCTCGGCAACGGCGCCCCCCTCACGACCAACGACATCGTCGGCCCGGCCATCGAGGGCGAGGAGATCTTCCATGCCTCGTCGCTGTCGCCGCACACGGTCGACGTGATGCGTCAGCTGGGTGACCTGCACCCGACCACGCTCGCCCTGATGCACGGCTCGTCGTACACCGGCGACGGCGGCAAGGCCCTCTACGACCTGGCCAACGAGTACGAGACGCGGTACTTCCGCACCGCCTCGTAGCTACTCGTCGAGCAGCTTCACCAGCTTCTTGGGTGCGACCGCCCGGTACGACTCGTCGATCCAGTCCTCCAGCATGTCGACGGGGACCTCATCGGTCGGGCCGAATCGGGCGAGCACCCATCCTGCTTTGCCGAGCCCGTAACCGGCGGGCTCGGTGAACGGGAAGGTGAGGGCGAAGTCGGCGGAGTCGGGGAGCTTGGCGCAGCAGTGGAACTTGTCCTTCTCCGGCACGCCGAAGAAGACGAACACCTTCTTGCCGACCTTGGCCACGTTCTCGCCCCACGGGTGGTCCTCGTACGCCTCGGGGAACGCCAGCGCGTACTTCAGCAGCCGTTTCTCCGCCTTGCGCAGGTCGGCGTTGCTCACCAGCTGTTCCAGTGGATCAAGTCGGACGCGGGGATGCGCGAAGCCGGCTTGAAGTCGATGCCCTTCGTGTAGGCCACGGGCATGAGGCCCGCCTGCATGTAGCGCTCGTGGGGGAGGCCCAACAGCTCCGCGGCTTCCTTGTCACTGGGCAGGTGGAGCGTGGTCCACGCCGTGCCGAGGCCGTGGAGGCGCGCCGCCAGCATGAAGCTCCATACCGCCGGCAGCAGCGAGCCCCACACGCTGGCCTGCATCCACACCGGCGAGTTGTGTTCGTCGAGGCGACCTTCGATGACGGGGATCAGCAGCACCGGCACTTCGTGGAAGTGATCGCGCAGGTAGAACGCCGACTCCCGCACGAACTCGTGGCGGGCGGTCCGGGCGTCGCCCTCGCCGTACTCGGGCGGCGGCATCGACGCGTAGAGATCGAAGTGGCGCGCGTACAGGTCGGCCAGCGCCTTCT
Source organism: Actinomycetota bacterium (assembly GCA_019243975.1). Taxonomy (GTDB): domain Bacteria; phylum Actinomycetota; class Acidimicrobiia; order Acidimicrobiales; family JAFATL01; genus JAFATL01. The sequence goes on from JAFATL010000015.1 coordinate 3,678, forward strand.
TCTTGTCGGGCTCGTCCACGAATATGAACTGCCACGGCTGCCGGTTGGAACCGGTGGGCGCCTGCTGGGCAAGTACCACGCATCGCTCGATGACCTCGCGCTCCACCGGCCGTTCGAGATCGAGGCGCTTGCGGACGGCGCGCGTGGTGGTGAGGAGTTCTTCGGCGGACAGGTCGAGCATGGCCGACAGTCTGCCCGACCGACGTCTACGACTCCTGGTCCGGGTCCTCGACGATGTGCATCGCCGCTTCCTCCGCCGTGAAGGCGCCCTCGTCCTGGTCGAACAATGTCGCCACCTCGGCCGCCTCGTCGTCGACGAACGTCGGCTCGTCGCCGTCATCGCCCGGCGCCACCAGCCGCCCCACGCCTTCGTCGCCGGGACGCGGCGCCACCTCTTCGTCACTCGTCACCGGGTCCTCGAGGGCAGGCATGTAGCCCTCGTCCAGGTCGGTTTCCTGATCACGCGCCATGCCGTGTCCTTACCCGGCCGAGCGCGGGGTTAGCCCTTCGGCTCTCCGCGCATCACGCCTTTGGCTCCTTGGGGAGCCCGAGGACGAGCTCGCCGATGATGTTGCGCTGCACCTCGCTGGTGCCGCCCCCGAGGCGGGCGCCGGGGGAGCGCACGACGGCGTCGAGGTCACCGGTGGCGGAGGCGAGTTCGGGGATGAGCTCGGCCAAGCCGAGCTTGACCAGCGAGCTGGCGGTGGACGCCACCGGTCCCTGGCGCCGAGCCAGGTACTCCAGGGCGCGGCCCTCGGCCAGGATGGCGGCGACGCGGTCGCGCCGCACCGGATCGGCCGGCAGCGACACCTCGTCGAGGCGACGGGCCAGCGACGCGGCCGAGGCGGCGATGAACCCGCGCTCGTTGGTGAGCGTCGACATGGCCACGCCCCACCCGCCGTGCAACGGACCCACGAGGCAAGAGGCGGGCACGCGCACCTCGTCCATGAACACCTCGTCGAAGTCGGCCTCGCCGGTCATCTGCCGTAGCGGTCGCACGTCGACACCCGCCGACGACATGTCGAGGAGAAACATCGAGATGCCCCGGTGCTTGGGCGCCTCGTCGAGCGACGCGGTACGGGCCAGCAGGATGCCCCATTCGCTGATGCGCGCCCCGCTCGACCACACCTTCTGGCCCGACACGACGTAGGTGTCGCCGTCGGCGATGGCTCGCGTGGCCAACGAGCCGAGGTCGCTGCCCGCGCCGGGCTCGGAGAACAGCTGGCACCACACGCGCTCGCCCCGCACGGTCAGCGGAAGGTGGGTGGCCTTCTGCTCGTCGGTCCCGTAGGCGAGCAAGGCCCGAGCGGTCAGCACCAGTCCGACCATGTTCAAGACCGCGGGCACCCCGGCCCCGGCCGCCTCCTCCATCCACGCCGACGCGTGGTCGGCGGTGAGCCCGCGCCCGCCGTACTCGGTGGGCCAGTCGATGCCAGCGAACCCGGCATCGAACAAACGTCGCTGCCACGCCCGCCCCTCGGCGTCGAGACGCGGCGGCAGGATGGCCCCCCAATCGGCTGGCCCCCGACCCGCCTCGCTCGCCAACCACGCGCGTGCCTCGGCGCGGAAGTCGTCAACCGAGGTCATGAAGCCATCCGGTCAGTAGCTCGAAGAACGCGTCGTGCTGCTCGAGCCACGGGAAGTGCCCGCTCTCCTCGAAGATCTGCAGCTGGGCGCCAGGAATACGCGAAGCGATGCGCTCTCCTTGCGGCCACGAGGTGATCACGTCGTGGCGGCCGAAGAGCACCAGCGTAGGTACGGCCACCTGCTTCAGCCGGTCGACCGAGCTCCACCCGCCGAGCACCATCATCGATTGCATCATCGCGTCGACGGAGAAGACGGTGTTCGCCATGTGGCCGGCGATGTCCACCTTCTCGGCGCGGTGGAAATAGAAGGGGAGCATGTCGGGGATGCGCGCTGCGAGCTCGGCATCGCTGGCCGGCGGCGTCGACATCAGGGCGAGGAACTCGGGCGGCGGCTGCACACCCCGGGTGTCCTCGACCTCTCCGTCACCGAGTTGCCCAGGGGTCGTGTCGACGAGGACGAGCGCTTCGAGGCGATCAGGATGACGCAACGCGAACTCTTGGCCGATGAAACCGCCATACGAGTGGCCGATCACTCTCGCGTGCGCCGCCCCCAGATGATCGAGGAGGGCGGCCGCGTCGTCGGCCAACTGCTCCATGGTCAGCGTGTCGACTGGTGGCCGTCCGGACCGGCCGTTGCCGCGGTGGTCGTA
>JAFATL010000046.1 GCA_019243975.1 Actinomycetota bacterium
TGCTCGCCGCCGCCGGCCTGTCGGGACGCGCCGTCAGCTGTCTCGATCCCGACGATCCGGCGCGCGCCGAGCTCCTGCTCACGCGGTGCGAGGCACTGCTCGGGGCCGGTGATGTGGCCGCCGCTGCCGCGGCCGTCGACGACCTCAGCTGCGCCGCGCCGGGCGACTCCCGGTTGGACGCGTGGGCAACGTGCTTCGACGTGCAGCTCACCTCGCTCGTCTCCACCCGCGATCTGGGCGACGCCGAGGGCCGCCTGGTGACGGCGGCCGCCGTGCTGGCGGCAGCGGGCGACAACGCGGGCGCGGCCAAGGCCCACCGCGTGCATGCGTCGGTGCTGGCCCGGCTCGGCCGGGTGGGCGATTGCGAGGCAGCCCTCGATCGCGCCCTCGGCGCCGCCCGTGAGGCGGGCGACCGCAGGCAGATGACCAGCGTGCTGAGCGCGGCACCGTTGGCCGCGCTGTGGGGACCGAGCCCGGTCCCCCGCGCGGGCGGCCGATGCCTCGACGTCATTCGCCTGGTGCGCATCACCACCGGCGCGCCGGCGGTGGAGTCGACGTCGATCCGCTGCCAGGCGGTGCTGGAAGCGTTCCGCGGTCGGCTCGACGCGGCCCGCAGCCTCATCGGGTCGGCCCGCACCATCGCCGAAGACCTGGGCCTGCGCCACGGCCTGCTCGAGGTCGAGCTGTTCGCCGGCATCGTGGAGTTGTGCGGCGACGACGCGGCGGCCGCCGAAGACCACCTGGCCCGCGCCCAGGAGGGCTTCACTGCGATGGGCGTCACGACCGACGCGGCCCAGGCCGCCGCGCTGCGGGGCCGAGCTGCTCTCGCCCTGGGCCGCCCCGACGACGCGCTCACCTACGTCGCCACCAGCGAGGACCTGGGCGGGCAGGACCTCAAGACGTCGATCGCGTGGCGGGCCGTCAAAGCGGAGGTGCTGGCGGCACGGGGCGACGTCGGCGCCGCCACGGAACTGGCCGAAGCGGCGGTGGCGGTGGCGGCCCCGACGGACGCCCTCATCGATCACGCCGACGCCCTCACCGCCCTCGCCCACGTGCTGCAAGCCGGCGGCGACGGGGCGGCCGCGCAACGCATTGCCTCCGAAGCACGCGCCCTCTACGAGCAGAAGGGTGCCACCGCGCTGGCCGAGCGCCTGCGTCAGCCCGTCGTCGCCGCGCCCTCACCCGAAGGCCAACCGGGGCCCGGGTCGCTCACCCCGATCGGCAACGCCGCGTCGCGGGCGTACGAGGAAGTGTGCCGTCTCACCGCGGCCGGCACGCCCGAAGGCATCGCCGCCGTGATGGCGGCCAACGTGGTGTACGAGGACCGGCGCCCGCACTTCGCGGGCGAGGTAGTCGGCCTCGCAGCCAACATCGAGCAGCTGCGCATCGTGCGCGAGCTCAGGGTGGACTCCATCGACACCCAGGTCGTGGCGGTACGCGGCGAACACATGGCCGTCGTCGCATCCCAGTGGCATAGCGACTTCGAGGTGGCGCTGGCCGCGGTGGTGGTGACCGACGACACCGGGTTGATCACCCGCGGCATCCACTACGACGCCGGTGACCTGCCCACGGCCATGGACGACCTCGACGAGTTGTACGCGGAGGGTCTCTCACCGGACGACGCCAAATTGGTCCTGGCGTCTCGCGCTGCGGTCGGCACGCACCTGCGCAGGGACTGGGATGCCTTCCACCGCGTGTTCACGCCCGACGTACGGGTTGTCGACCACGCCCCGACAGGACACGCGGAGATCGTCGGCGTCGAGGCGTTCGCCGAATACGCCAAGGCCATGGTCGCGGTGGCGCCCGACTACCACATGGTCGTCCGCCGCTTCGTCGCCCTCGGCGACCGCACGATGGTGGGTGAGTCCATCTCGGTCGTGACGGGGCCCGCTGGGGGAACCTACGAGCACCCGCGGCTGCTGGTCTCGACCATCGACGAGGACGGCCGCGTGTCTTGCCGGGAGTCGTTCGAGCTCGAACAGCTCGAGCAGGCGTGGGCGCGCTTCCACGAGCTGTCGGGCGGAGGCGACGAGATCGCCAACGACGCGTCGCGGGTCTACGAGCGCGTCGTTCGCCTGGCGCTGGCCGATCGGTATGACGAGGTGCGCGAGTTGATGGCCGCCAACAGGGTGCGCGACGACCGGCGCACGGGGCTGATGTCGCGGCAGGAGGGCGCCGAGGCCAGCATCGAGAACCTGCGCGCCGTCATGCAACTTGGGATCGCAGGGGTCGACGTCGACGTGGTGGCATTGCGAGGCGAGCGGCTCGCACTTCTCGAGACGCACTGGCACGGGGAGTTCGAGGTAGCGGTGCTCGGCGTCGTCGGTCTTGATGCGACCGGCCGCAGCGATCTGGTCGTCGACTTCGACAGTGACGCCCTTGGCGACGCGCTCGAGGAGCTCGACCGGCTGTACATCGAGATGCTCCCGCCCGCTGAGGCAGCTCAGACGCGCGTGCACGCGGCGCTGGTGCAGGCGCACAACCGCCGTGACTGGGACGCCTTCCGCCGGTGTTGGGCCGACGACATCGTCGCCATCAACCACGGGCCCGCCAGCTACGGCGAGATCCGGGGCATCGAGCAGTTCATGGAGCTCACCAAGGCGATGGTCGACGTCGCTCCCGACTTCAAGCACGTGCTGCGCCGGATTCTCGCTACCAGCGACCGCGCCGTGCTGGTCGAGTCGACGCCGCCGGTCGTCGGCAGCGCCGGAGGCGAGTACGTCCGGGTGCGCTACATCGTCACCCGGCTCCGCACGCCCGAGGGACCCATAGATCTCTACGAGACCTTCGAACCCGAGCAGCTCGACGAGGCGTGGGCGCGCTACCGAGAGCTGTCGAACGACGAAGAGGACAGGCTCGCCAACACCGCGTCGCGCACCTACGAGGCGGTGAACCGCGCCCTTGTCGGGGACCGACCAGATGAGGCCCTCCGACTGCTGGCCGCCGATGTCGTTCGAGACGACCGCCGCGCCGGAATGCAGCACCGCATCTCGGGGTCCGCGGAAGTCTTCCCGCACCTCCGGGCCGTCGCGGAGATCGGCATCACCGGTATCGAGATGCGAGTGATCGCGATCCGCGACGACAACTTGGCGCTCGTCCAGTTCACGTGGCGGAGCCGCTTCGAGAACACCCTCCTGACCCTTGTCCGCAGCAATGCCAACGGTCTCATCGACCTGGCGATCAGCTTCGACGTCGCCGACCTGCGGGCGGCGCTCGAGG
>JAFATL010000194.1 GCA_019243975.1 Actinomycetota bacterium
CAAGCTCCCGTCCGTATGGGTCGACGAGACCCGTCCGGTGTTGCAAGGGGCACGGCTCACGGCGTGGGAGCTCGACCGGCTCGGTATCCCCTTTACCGTGGTGGCCGACGTGGCCGCCGGCGGGCTGATGGCGACGGGCCAGGTCGACTGCGTCGTCGTCGGTGCGGACCGTGTGGCCGCCAACGGCGATGTCGCCAACAAGGTGGGCACGTACCCGCTCGCCGTCCTCGCCCGCCATCACGGCATCCCCTTCTACGTGGCCGCCCCCACGTCGACGATCGACCCCGCCACCCCCACAGGTGCCGACATCCCCGTCGAGCAACGGTCAGCTGACGAAGTGTCGGCGTTCGCGGGCACGCGCACCACGCCCATCGACGCAGCCGTCCACAACCCCGCCTTCGACATCACCCCCGCCGACCTCGTCACCTCGCTCATCACTGAAGACGGCGTGCAATAACTGTCCGAGGTCGTCGGTACCCTCGGCGCCATGTTGATCCCGAGGCGGTGCGCGGCGTGCGGAGTGGTGGGGCCGTCGCCGTGCGCAGCGTGCATTGCCTCGATGCGGCGGGCGCCGGCGTTGCCCCCGCCTCCGGGTGTCGACCGGTGCGCGTCGTTGGTGCTGTACATCGGTGCCGCGCGCGAGGTCGTGGCGCGCGTGAAGTACCGCAACGCCCGCGCCTCGGTGGCGTGGCTGGCCACCGGCATGGCGGCGCTCGTCGACGCGTCGTCGGTCGACGTGGTCACGTGGGTCCCCACCACGCGGGCGCGTCGGCGGGGGCGCGGGTTCGACCAGGGCCGGCTACTGGCGCGGGCGGTGGCCCGGCGTCTCGGGCTGCCGTGCCGGTCGCTGCTGCGCCGCCGGCCCGGTCCGCCCCAGACCGGTCGCGCCCTCGACGAGCGCCGCCGGGGTCCCGCGCTGGAGACACTGCCGGGGCGATCGGTCAGTGGCCTACGCGTGCTCGTCGTCGACGACGTCGTGACGAGCGGCGCCAGCCTGGCCACCGCCGCACGGGTGTTGCGCAACGCCGGTGGCGCCGAGGTGCACGCAGTCACGGCGGCGCGCACACCCCTCAAGCTCCGGTCCCCGATGACCGATGCCGTGAGTAATGCCCCACCCCAATCACCCCCTCCCGGACAAACGGCCGCCGGTCGTGCTCGTGCAGCGGGTGCTGTCGGCGCCGCTCATCCGGCCTGAGGCGGTGGCGCGCGGGCGTGCGTTGCTCGCCAGCCCGTGGTGGGCGCGCACCGACGACGTAGCCGACCAGCTGGTGCGGACGATGCGCGGGCGGCGACGCTGACGCTGCGCTCACGTACACTTGGCCATGGGCCGCGTGCGGGTCTGTGGTTGCAAGTCGATGCCAGTCGCAGGCGAAACGACCCACGTAAGGCAACCCGTGGTTGCTGAGCATGGTGCGGCTTAGGAGTAAGTCCTGCCCGACGTGATGCCGATCCTCGGCGCTCATCGGAGAAGGAGCGAAGCGGGTCCACACGGGCGTGCGGGGCACTCGACCACGAGCGCCGCCACGGCCGGGCCCGTCACCTCTTCAGCAGGCGAGTGTGGGGTCAAAGACCAGGTCAGCCGCACACGGCCCATATCCCGTTCCCGGTAGAGGAGGGTCCGCATGGAGGTGTCCATCCGCGGTCGCAACATCGAGGTCACGGACTCGCTCCGCACTGCAGTCGAGGACAAGGTCACCCGGCTCAGCCGCTTCCTGGACGGCATGGAGCGGGCCGACGTGCAGTTCTCCGAGGAGAAGAACCCCCGCATCACTGCGCGTGAGATCTGCGAAGTCACCATGCACGGCCACGGGCACATCGTCCGGGCCAAGGCGGCCGCCACCGACACGATGGCCGCCGTCGACCGGGTGGTCGACAAGCTCGAGCACCGCATGGAGAAGCTCAAGGGCAAGCTGATCGGGAGATCACACCCCCGGCGGCACGGGTCGGTAGACTTTGCCGCTGGCAATGGAGCACCAGCCACCGATCCCGACGAAGTCGACGGCGATCAGGGGCGAGGCAGGATCGTCAAGACGAAGCAGTTCGACATCAAGCCGATGACGCCGGAAGAGGCCGCCCTGCAGATGGAGCTCCTCGGTCACGAGTTCTTCTTCTTCACCAACGCTGAAACAGGCCGCGCCGCCGTCGTCTACCGTCGCAACGACAACAACATCGGACTCATCGACGCCAGCTGACTGTCCAGGGAGAACCATTGAGCGACGAGCAACCGACGAGGGCGGCCGGACCTGCAGAGGTCATTCGCGTCCTCATCGCCGACGACCAGGCCTTGTTCCGCCGCGGTCTCTACGTCGTGCTCGGCACCGAGGACAGCATCGAGGTGGTGGCTGAGGCCGAGAACGGCGAGGAGGCCGTCGCCAAGGCCGAGGAGCTCGCGCCCGACGTCGTCCTGATGGACGTCCGCATGCCCAAGGTCAGCGGCATCGAGGCGGCCCGCCAGATCCGCGACAGCGTGCCGACGACCAAGATCCTGATGCTCACCGTCAGCGACGAGGAGGAAGACCTCTTCGAGGCGGTCAAGGCGGGCGCCAACGGCTACCTGCTCAAGGAGATCTCGGTCGAGGAGGTGGCCGAGGCCATCCGCGCCGTCGTGCAGGGCCAGAGCCTCATCTCACCGTCGATGGCTTCCAAGCTGCTCAACGAGTTCAACGCCATGTCGCGCCGGGCCGAGGAGAAGCAGCAGTTCCCGGCCCCCGCCCTGACGGCTCGCGAGCTCGAGGTGCTCAAGAACGTGGCCCGGGGCATGAGCAACCGCGAGATCGCCGACGAGCTCTACATCTCCGAGAACACGGTAAAGAACCACGTGCGTAACATCCTCGAGAAGCTGCACCTGCACTCCCGCATGGAGGCGGTCATCTACGCCGTGCGCGAGAAGCTCCTCGACATCCGCGAAGACACGTAGCCCTAGCCGGCGGAGCTGTCCGGCTTCCTGACGCGCTTCGCGACCACGTAGTCCTGGTCGTGGAAGACCTCCTTGAACTCCTTGCCGTCGCCGACCAGGGAGTCGTAGAGCGAGCGCTGCTCGGTGTTGAGGGTGAGGTCGAGCACGATGTAGTTGACGTCCTTGGGGTCGGGCGGGTTCTCGCCCTTGATGCCCCAGTTCCCCACGATCCACGGGTTGGGCCACTCGTAGATGTGGACCCGGTGGGTGAGGTGGGGCACGAGCGAGTACGAGGCCGCCACGCCGGCGCTGCCGGGCACCAGGTGCACGGCCTTGTCGGCCACCGCGTGCCGCGGGCCCTTGGCTGCCCAGATGCCGGTGCGGTAGTTGTGCGACAGCGGTGACGGCGAGCTCGACACGTTGCTGGCCAGCGCCGAGGCCACGACCAGCCCCACGAGAAATCTGCGGAACCCCACGCGCGTGCTCAGGCCGGCACACGCCTCCACCGCGCCGATGGCCAACGCGGCGGTGACCAGGGCCGAGTACTGGAACCGGATGTTGTGGGTGTTGGGGAACGTCGAGATGGTGTTGACGGTGAGGTGGGGGAGCGCGATCAACAGCACGAGCGGCGCGGCCAGGGGCACGTAGCCGAACGGGCCCAGCAGCTGCTTGTAGTACTGCTGGCTCTCCCGGTTGGTCATCACGCGCAGGATGCGGCTGGGGTGGCGCACCGCGTTCCAGGCGATCTCGAACACGCTCTTGCCGAGGTCGCCGTAGAAGTCCTGATAGAACGCGCCCAGGCCGCCGTTGGCGTGGGGGATGATCACCTTCTCGCACAGGGTGAACCACACGACCGACACCGCCGCGGTGATGCCGCCCTCCTTGCGGTGGCCCCGGATGGCGAGGACGGCACCCAGCCCGACGAGGGCCAGGGCGGCGTCCTCCTTGCACAGGAGGGCGGCCACCGCCGCCACGGTGAACCAGCCCCACCGCTCCTTGGTGCCCAGCCAGTAGGCGAAGAGGAGTGGGGTGACGGCGAGGGCGTCGGGGTGGAAATGCCACCAGTTGATCCACTGGATCGACGGGTTGAGGAGGTAGGCGGTGGAGAGCCCGAGGGCCAGCCAGCCGTTGGCCAGGCGGTCCCGGGCCAGCAGCCAGATGGGGATGGCCCCGGCGGCCAGGG
>JAFATL010000460.1 GCA_019243975.1 Actinomycetota bacterium
GTGGTGGCCGGTCGCCACCGCGTCGAAGCCGAGCTGGTCGGCCCGCCGCAGGAAGCGGTCGAACTTGAGGTGGCGGTTGCACTCGACGCACGGGTTGGGCGTGCGACCCTCGGCGTGGGCGGCCACATAGGGATCGACCACGTGGCGGTCGAAGTCGTCGGTGAAGTTGAAGACGTGGTGCGTGATGCCGAGCTGCTGGGCGACGCGGCGGGCGTCCTCAACGTCGGCCACCGAGCAACAGCCCGAATCGCTGGCGCCGCCCCACAGCTTCATGGTGGCGCCCACGACGTCGTGTCCCTGCTCGAGGAGCAGGGCCGCCGCCACCGACGAGTCGACGCCGCCCGACATGGCGACGAGGACGCGCATCTAACGACCTCGCAGGCGGGCGACGGCCTCGGGCACGACCTTGAGAGCGAGATCGACGTCGTCGTCGCTCGTGGTGGGGCCGAGCGAGAGGCGCACGCTGCTCAGCGCGTCGGCGCTGTCGATGCCCATCGCTGTCAGCACGTGCGACGGCTCGATGGCGCCGCTGGTGCACGCGGATCCCGCCGACGCGCACACGCCTGCCTCGTCGAGCAGGATCAACAGCGCCTCGCTCTCGATGCCTTCAAACCGCAGGTGGCAGTTGCCGGCCACCTTGGCGGCCCGGTCGCCGGTCTCGCGGGTGCCGGGAACGGCGGCGAGCAGGCCGTCGGCCAGGCGGTCGCGCAGCGTGCCCACGCGCGCCACCGTGCGCTCGCGCTCCTCGACGGTGACGCGCATGGCGGCGGCCATGCCCACGATGCCGGCCACGTTGTGCGTGCCGCTGCGCCGGTCGCGCTCCTGTCCCCCGCCGTGGATGACCGGGTCGACGGCCACGCCCTCGCGCACGACCAGGGCGCCGACGCCCTTGGGCCCACCGAACTTGTGCGCACTCACCGCCACCAGCGGTGCGGACGCCGCCAGGGTGGCCACGTCGAGCCAGGGGAACGCCTGCACGGCGTCGGTGTGCAGCACCGCGTTGGGCGCGTGCTCGCGGAGGAGGGCGCCGATGTCAGCGAGGGGCTGGACGGTGCCGGTCTCGTTGTTGGCGAGCATCACCGACACGACGCTGACGTCGTCATCGAGCGCGTCAGCCAGCGCGTCGAAATCGACGATGCCGTCGGCGGTGACCGGCACCACGCGGCCGCCGAGCGACGCCACCGTATGCAGCACGGCGTGATGCTCGCTGGCCGGGCACACGACCGTGCCGCCGCGCCGGGCGTGCAGGCCCGTGATGGCGAGGTTGTCGGCCTCGGTGCCGCCGCCGGTGAAGACGATCTCGCCCGGGCGGGCGCCCAGGCAGTCAGCGACGAGATCGCGCGCCTCCTCGAGGGCCGCGCGCGCGTCTCTCGCCACCGCGTGCACGCCCGACGGGTTGCCGAAGCGGTCGCCGAGGAACGGCAGCATGGCGGCCAGCGCCTCCGGGTGCAGGGGCGTGGTGGCGGCGTTGTCGAGGTAGGCGATCTCGCCCTGGTTCACACCGTCAAGGCTACGCGACCGTCGAGCACGTTCTCGCCGCCGTATTCGGCGAGCCGTGCATCGATGCGCTTGGCCGGCACCAGCACGAACTGGGTGACCGGCGGCAGCTCGCCCACCAGTGCCTGCAGCACGGGGGCGGCGTCGTTGCGGGCGTCATGGGCGACGTAGACGATGAGCTCGTCGATGCCCGCAACCGTGCGCATCTCGACCTGCCAACGGCCGGTGCCGACGACGCGGTCGAGGATGGGCACGAGCGTGCGCGGCCCGGTGGTGGGCAGGATGCGGACGCCGCTGCGGCCGCACGCCGGGCAGCGCGAGTCGTCGAACACGCCCTCGACGCCTGTGCGCAGACGCAACAGCACCGTGCCGGACCAGCCCAGCGCGCTCCACACCACCTCACCATCGACCGTCTCGACGACCTCGGCCGCCGGCGTCGTGTGCAAGCCGATGGCGCCGCGGCACTCGGTCCACAGGGCGCGCACCCCGGGCGGTGCCCACGCCGTCAACACCGCGCCGTCGGCCCGGTCGAGCCAACCCGCCAGGCGGGCGCGCGTCTCGTCGGTGACGAGCTCGCCCACGACCAGCAGCGTGTGCACGCTCGAAAGGTCACGTCCCTCGCGCGCCGCTTCCTCGAACAGGTCGAGCAGGTCGGCCGACGCGCCAGCAATGACGGTGGGCCGCAGGCGCTCGAGATCGGCGGGCGCCGGGATGCCGTCGAGGTGCAGCGCGGACAAGCCGGCCCGGCGGGCGCCGAGCACCAGCTGCCAGTACGTGAGGTGGGGCCCGGGTGCCACCAGCCCGACGAGGATGTCGGTGGGGCCGATGCCGGCCGACTCGAGCCACCGGCGCCCGAGTTCGGCAAGCCGGTCGAGGTCGGCGACCGAGGAGCCGACGGGGATGCCGTCGTCGAGCACCCAATGCACCGGCTTGTATGACGGCTCCACGTGGGTGCGGTTGATGTGGTGCACCCGGCCCGTGAGCCGGGCCCAGATCACCCGCAGGGCCAGAGCCGGGTCGCCGCCGATCTGGATGCTCTCGTCGGTGGGGCGGAGCACCAGGTTCTCGGGCAGGTCGACGTCGCCGAGGGTGGTCACCGGTATGCGGGCGAGGAGCTCGCGGCCCTTGCCGCCGGCCGCGCTGGCCTGCTGGATGAGCGGGCGGTAGTGGGTCGAGTACGGCGAGACCTGGCGCTTCAGGTAGCGCGTGAGGTGGCGGTCCTGTTCCGAGCGCACCCGCTCCGGCCGCTGTCTGTCGCCGAACACGGGCGGAACCTTACTGTTGGGCCATGCCGCGCATTCGCGTCGCGACCACGATCGACAAGCCGCCCAAGTCCGTCTGGGCGTCGATCCGCGACATCGGCTCCCACGTCAGGTGGATGGAGGACGCCGTTGCCATCCGGTTCACCTCCGACTCACGAGACGGCGTCGGCACCACGTTCGAGTGCGACACCCGCGTCGGACCGTTCCGACTCACCGACCTGATGGAGGTCACCGAGTGGGACGAGCACAAGCGGATGGGCATCCGCCATGTCGGCCTCGTCACCGGCGCCGGCCGCTTCACCCTCCGCAAGGCCCGCGGCGGCCGCACCCGCTTCACTTGGGAGGAGCGTCTCCGCTTCCCCTGGTGGATGGGCGGCCCCCTCGGCGGCTCCCTCGGCGCCCCCGTCCTCAAACGCATCTGGCGCCGCAACCTCCGCAACCTCAAAAAACAGGTCGAGTCGGGCTGAGCGCTTCAGCGAACTGTCACCAGAATCGCGACCTATAGGTCGCGATTCTGGTGTCACTACGACGCGAAGAGGGTCAGCGGAGGTGGGGGGCGACCTCGGTGATGAAGAGGTCGAGGGTGTCTTTGCGGCGGGCGGTGGGGCCGAGGTTGAAGTCGGGGACGATGAACTCGTCGGCGCCGGCGTCGCGGTAGGCGGCCATGGTTTCGACGACCTCGGCCGGGGTGCCGATCACGGAGACGCGGCCGGGGTCGGCGTCGCGCTTGCCTTTGAGCCAGGCCTCGTCGGTGGACAGGAAGAGCAGCGCTTGCGTGGACGTGGCGATCGTCGACGGGTCCCGGCCGATCTCTTCGCAGCGCTGGTCGAGCACGCCGCGCTTCTGCTTCAGGACCTCGGGGTTGCTCCAGATGTTCCACTCGTCAGCGTGGCGGGCGGCGGTGCGCAGCGTCTTCTGCTCGCCGCCACCGCCGACGAGCAGGGGCAGCGGCGACTGCACCGGCTTGGGATCGTTGGGCGCGTCGGTGATCTCGTAGTACTTGCCCTTGAACGTGGTGCGCTGCTCGCGCAGCAGGCTGTTGACGATCGTGCACGCCTCCTCGAAGCGGTCGAGGCGCTCGCCGGTCGAGAACAGCGGGATGCCGTAGGCGGCGTGCTCGTTCTCCTGCCAGCCGGCGCCCAGGCCGAGCAGCAGCCGGCCACCACTGATGTTGTCGACGGCGGCGGCGATGTTCGCCAGCACCGCGGGATGCCGGTACGTGTTGCCGCACACCAACGTACCCAGCCGGACGCGGGGCACCGCCGCGGCCAAGCCCGCCATCACCGACCAACACTCGAGCGTCGGGCCATCGAGGGGCGAACCGTCCATCGAGTTCGGCATGAAGTGGTCCGCGTAGTACACGCCGTCCCACCCTGACTGCTCGCAGTGCTGCGCGACCTCGAGGATCTCGTTCCACGGTCGCATTGGGCTGGGCCACACGCTGAATCGCATGGCGCCGGAGCCTACGCGGGTCGCAGCCAGAGCACCCCGAGGGGCGGGAGGGTGAGCTCGGCCGAGTACGGCAGGCCGTGCCACGTCTCGTCGGTGACGTCGACGGCGCCGCCGTTGCCGACGCCGCTGCCGCCGAACTCACTGGCGTCGGTGTTGAGCATCTCCTCCCACCGACCGCCGACGGGCAGACCGATGCGATACGCCTCGCGCGGCACGGGCGAGAGGTTGGCGATGCACGCCACCATCCGTTCACCGTCTGCCGAGTAGCGCAGGAACGACAGGATGTTGTTGTCGACGTCGCTGGCGTCGATCCAGCGGAAACCCTCCGGCGCGTTGTCGCGCTCGAACAGCGCTGGCTCCCCCGCGTACATCCGGTTCAGTGCGCGCACCAGCTCGTGGACACCGCGGTGCTCGTCGTACTCCAGCAGGTCCCACGGCAGTGACGCGTCGTGGTTCCACTCCCAGGGCTGGGCCAGCTCGGCGCCCATGAACAGCAGCTGCTTGCCCGGGTGCGCCCACATCCATCCGTACAGCGAGCGCAGGTTGGCGAGCTGCTGCCACCGGTCGCCGGGCATCTTCGACAGCAGCGAACCCTTGCCGTGCACGACCTCGTCGTGCGACAGCGGCAGCACGAAGTTCTCGCTGAACGCGTACAGCAGCCCGAAGGTCAGCTCGTTGTGGTGGTAGCGCCGGTAGACCGACTCCTTCGAGAAGTACTCGAGGGTGTCGTGCATCCATCCCATGTTCCACTTGAAGCCGAACCCGAGCCCGCCCAGGTACGTCGGCTTCGACACGCTCGGCCACGCCGTCGACTCCTCGGCCACCGTGATCGCACCGGGGTGGGCGCCGTACACGACCTCGTTGAACTCCTTGAGGAACGACACCGCCTCGAGGTTCTCGCGGCCGCCGAACTCGTTGGGGATCCACTCCCCTTCCTTGCGTGAGTAGTCGAGGTAGAGCATCGAGGCCACCGCGTCGACGCGCAGCCCGTCGATGTGGAACTCCTCCAACCAGAACAGGGCGTTGGAGATGAGGAAGTTGCGCACCTCGTGACGCCCGAAGTTGAACACCAGCGTGCCCCAGTCGGGGTGGGCACCCTTGCGGGGGTCGGCGTGCTCGTACAACGCGGTGCCGTCGAACATGGCCAGGGCCCAGTCGTCGCGCGGGAAGTGGGCGGGCACCCAGTCGACGATCACGCCGATGTCGCGCTGGTGGAACGCGTCGACGAGGGCGCGGAAGTCGTCGGGTGAGCCGAACCGCGACGTGGGCGCGAAGTACGAGGACACCTGGTAGCCCCACG
>JAFATL010000489.1 GCA_019243975.1 Actinomycetota bacterium
TGCTCGCCGACCACGTGGCCGGTCGATACCAGCCGCAGGCGCTTGCCCTCGCCGTTCTCCACCTGCACGTCGACGTGGAGCGGGCCGTCCCACTTGAGGGCGCCCCCGACCATGGCCGTGTCGGCCGCGCCCCATTCCTCGGTGGCAGTGATGCGCAGGCGGGCCCCGCCCAGCGCCAGCGGGTTCTGCGAGACCGTGGTGCGGCCCCGCTGCACGCCTTCGATGATGGCGGCGGCCGATCGCTCGCGCGCGTACACCCACGTGGTCGGTTGGCCCACGCCCTGCACGGCCGTGGTCGAGCGCCAGTGGTTGTCGCTCCCGCCCACGGCCGGCTTGTGCAAACCGGCGAACAGGAACCGCTGCTCCCACCACTCGATCGAGCGGTGGTTGTTCGACGCCGCGAACTGCACGGTGTCGTCGCGCGCCAGCCAGTGCGAGTTCCACACCTCGACCGCGTCCATGCCGACCGACGCGGGGATGTTGTACTTCCACACCGCGCCGCCGAAGGGGTGGTTGAGCGTGGTCATGCCGCCCATGGCGTGCACCTGGTCGATGAAGTTGCGGATGCCGGCGTCGCCGTTGAACGACGTGCCGCCGGTGGCGTCCTTCAGCACGTGGGTCAGACCACTGACCGACGGCACGAACACGCCCGCGTGCCCGCCGGCCAGCGAGTGCTCGTAGCCGGGCACCAGCACCAGGCGGTCGGAGGCGTAGCCGGGGTCGTGCAACGCGTCGAGGCGGTTGTGGTCGGTGAGAGCCACGAAGTCGAGCAGGCGGGTGGTGGCGATCTCGATCTGCTCGGCCGGCGACCAACCCAATGTGTAGAAGTCCTGCGCGTCAGTGTTGTCGTCGCCCGGCCCCGACCACACGTCGTGGCTGTAGGTCGTGTGCACGTGGAAGTCGCCGCCCAGCCACTCACCCGCCGGCAGCTGTGACGATCCGTCCCGGTCGTCGGCCATCGCCTGGGCGCGCAGGGCGGGCACGGCGCTGACCGCACCCACCCCCGCAGTCAGCTGCAGGAACCGCCGCCGGGTGAGCTCGTTCACGTCAACGCGGAAGACAGGTCGGGCGA
Organism: Actinomycetota bacterium; assembly: GCA_019243975.1. Classification (GTDB taxonomy): domain Bacteria; phylum Actinomycetota; class Acidimicrobiia; order Acidimicrobiales; family JAFATL01; genus JAFATL01. The sequence continues at coordinate 1,073 of JAFATL010000489.1, forward strand.
GGGTGGTGCCGACAGGTCGGCGCCTTCGGGCAGGGCGTGGTCGGTCGGGAACAGCAGGCAGCGCTGGTACGTCGACCAGTAGACGTCGGCGTCGTGGGCCATCACGTCGCCCGCACCGCGCAGCTGCGCGCAGGTCAGCCGCTCGCCGAAGTCGATGCCCGCGTTGAAGGCGAAGTTGTCGCTGGCCACCGGGCTGGGGTTGCCCTGGTCGTCGAGCACCGTCTGCTTGATGGGCTCGGGGAACGCCTCGAGGGGCCCGATGATGTAGCCGAGGAAGTCGCCGGCGGTGCCGATGCTCACGTGGCCCCGCGCCGGCACCGTCTCGGCCACCTTCTGCAGGATCTGCGGGTACGGCTCGCCCGGCGAACCGGTCAGCAGCACGTCGCCGATGCGGCCCGAGAACACGCTGGTGCCGATCAGGTCGCCGGTGGTCCACGGCGGCGCGATCGACCGCATGATCGGCATGCCCGCCGCCAGCCCGACGTAGGAGCCCGCCATCAGCGACACCGCGGTGGCAGGGACGGTGATGAGGTACGAGCGCATGTCGACGATCGACTCGCCCGTGAGCGGCTCGGCGTTGGCGACCGCCTTCTTGATGCGGTCGAGCACCACGCCCGCGTAGCCGCGCAGCGAGCACAGGTCGGCGTCGGGCCCCTTGAGCGTCCTGTCGGCGCACCCGGGGCGGCCGCCCGCATGGGTGCGGCCGAGGGTGGCCACCTGGTCGAAGCCGAACCCGCCGTAGGTCTGGGCGATCATGTCCGACAGCACGCCCGTGTAGTCGGCCGTGATCTTGTGGTTGCCGCCGCCGAGGATCGTGGGGTGGGCGGAGAAGTTGGAGTAGGTGGCGACGACCTTGCCGCTCTTGGCGTCCTTGGCCTGGAACACGCGGACGTCGTTGTCCATCGACGCGTTGTTGGGGTCCTTGTCGAAGTCGTTGCTCAGCAGGTCGGGCGCCGCCACCGAGCCGTACGACAACGTCGCCGGGCGCATGCTGCGGTAGGCGGCGACGATGGCCTCGACGGTGCGGTCGTGCACCAGCTTGAGGTACTCGGTGGGCACGCCGCCCCACACCCCGACGGTGTCGGGGCCGCCGTGGCTGTGGTTGGAGTCGACGAGGATCGACTCGGCGTCGATGGCGGGGCCGGCGTCCTCGTTGTTCTCGTTGATGCGCTCGATGGCAGCGGTGGCGTCGCGCCGGATGTCGATGAGGCCGAACGGGCCCTGCTTGTAGGCGCTGAAGTAGCCCTGCGTCTCGATCTGGGCCAGCACGATGGCGCGCTGCCCGTCCGACACAGCCAAGGCGCGCGTCGAGATGCCGTTGCCCAGGATGCCGTCGGCGGTGCGCGGGCCGTCGAGCGACGCCGGCGTCTGCAGGGCGGCTTGGTTGGCGATGCGGCCGGACCCGAGGCCGTAGCCGCCGAGGAAGAAGTTCCCCGCCTTGATCATCTCCGCCGGCGGGTTGATCGACCTCGACGCACCACCCACCAGGTACACCGCCGCGTCCTTGGGCTTCGGATCGGCGTGGGCGCTGACCACGCCGAGGAGGCACGCGCTGAGGACGAGAACGAGAAGCTTCTTCATCGGGACACCACCGGGGACGCGGCGCCGTTGAGCTCGCCGTAGCTGTCGTGGACGCCGGCGACCGGCACCCAGGCGGTGTCACCCGCCTTCAACTTCGTCGCCGCCACCCAGCGGCCGTTGACGAACGAGGCAGCTACGGTGTCGATGTGGCCGTTGGCCCGGCGCACCAGCACCTTGGCCGACGCCACCGACGCGGTCGACGCCCACGGGCGGAATGTGCAGCGCTTGCAGATGGGGTTGCCCTTGTCGTCGGCGATCATCGGGATCGACGACTTGTACGTGCGGGGGTAGGCGATGGCGCCGATTGCGAACGAGACGGACCCGTCGTTCTCGGCGCGGACGTCCTGCACGTTGATGCCCCGCCACGCGCCCACGTCGAAGCCTTCCGACACCAGGTGGTAGCGATGGTTGAGGCCGCCGGCGCGGTGCAC
>JAFATL010000005.1 GCA_019243975.1 Actinomycetota bacterium
GCGCGCCGACACCGTTGGTGAGACGGAGCACCACGGTGTCGTTGGCGTCGCGGCAGATCGCTTCGCACTGCAGGCGCGCCGCCGCGTAGGGCGCGGTCGGGGCAGGTGTGGTGTCTTCCGTCAACACGGCGCCGTCGGTGATGGCCGCGCCGTAGACGTGCACCGTCGACACGTACACCAGCCGCACCCGTTCGGCGCGCCCCGCGGCGTCGACGATGGCGCGCGCGGCGGAAGTCGTTGCGGCTGTGGTGCCCTCGGGGTCGGCCGCGGCCGCCACCTCGTCGGAACCCGCCAAGTGGACGACGGCGCTGGCCCCGTCGAGTGCGCCGTGGAGCACGTCGTCGTTCATCTCGCCGACGACGACCGGCACCGGCAACCAGGGCGCTGGGTGACGCGACAGGGCGCGCACGTCGACGCCGATGTCGTGCAGGTGGCGGACGAGGCGGCCGCCCAGGTAGCCGCCGGCGCCCGTGACGACGACGCGCGTCAGAGGGCGGCGCCGAGGAACTGGCGGTACCACCCGACCGTCTCCGTCAGGCCCTCGACGACCGCGTACCGCGGCTTCCACCCGAGCACCGCGCGGGCCTTCTCCGACGAGAGCAGCTGGTGGTCGATCTCCCCCGTCGCCGTGCCCCGCACGTCGGGCTCGACGTCGTCACGGCCCAGGGCGGCGCGCAACGTCGCTACGACGTCGAGGACGCTGACGGGTGTCTCGTTCGAGAAGTTGAACGCCTGCCCCGCGATGCCGGCGTCGCCCGCCAACGCTTCGGCCAGGCGCAGGTAGGCGCGGGCCCCGTCCTCGACGTGGAGGTAGTCGCGCGTGGGGGTGCCGTCGGAGCGGATCACCGGGCGCTCGCCCCGCACCAGCGCACGGATGGTGCCGGGCACGAGACGGTTCCAGTTGGTGTCGCCGGGCCCGTAGAAGTTGCCGCACCGGCTCACCGCGACCGGTGCACCGAACTGCCGGTGGTAGCTGGTGGCGATGAGGTCGGCGCACGCCTTCGATACGTCGTACGGGTGCACCGCGAGCAGCGGCATGTCCTCGGTGTACGGCAGCACCGGCTGGGTGCCGTAGGCCTTGTCGCTGCTGGCCACGACGATCTGCTCGACGAGGGGGCTGCGCCGACACGCCTCCAGCACCGACCACGTGCCGCGCACGTTCGACTCGAACGTCGACACGGGGTTGCGGTTGGCGATTTCGACCTGCGTCTGCGCGGCCAGGTGCAGAACCGTCTTCACCTGGTACTCACCAAGGACCCGCTCCACTGTCGCCTGATGGCACACGTCGCCCCGCACCACGTGCACCCGCGCCCGGTCCCACTCCTCGGTGATCGGCGTCGGCGGGTCGTCGTCGCGCACGAGCGCCACCACGTCGGCCCCCGCCGACGTCAGGAAGCGCGTGACGTGTGAGCCGAGGAACCCGGCGGCCCCCGTCACGGCCACGGCCCGGTCGCGCCAGAGGGCTAGGTCCAGACCTTCCACGGCGCCTTGCCGCCCTCCCAGAGCTCGTTGAGCAGCTCGTGCTCACGGGGCGTGTCCATGGGCTGCCAGAAGCCCTCGTGCAGGTACCCGGACAGCTGGCCGTCGGCCACCAGGGCCGTCATCGGCTCGCGCTCGAGCATTACGTCGTGATCAGCGGGTATGTAGCGGTCGATGGCCTCACGCTCGAACACCATGAAGCCGCCGCTGATGGTCCCCGCACTGGTCTGCGGTTTCTCCACGAATTCGGTCACGCGCCCACCGTCGTCGACCTTGAGCTCGCCGAAGCGGCCGGGGGGATGCACGGCCGTGACCGTTGCCAGCCGTCCCTGCTGTCGGTGGTAGCGCAGCAGCGCGTCGACGTCGATGTCGCCGACGCAGTCACCGTACGTGACCATGATCGTGCCCTCGTCGAGATGCCGGCTGGCGCGATGCACGCGCGTCCCCGTGAGCGCGTCAACGCCCGTGTCGAGACAGGTGACGCGCCACGCGTCATCGGGAGGCTCGAGGTACCGGATGCCACCGTCGTCGCCGAACTCGATGCTGAAGTCGGACATCAGCGCCTGGTGGTGCAGGAAGAACTTGCGGATCTCCTCGCCCAACCAGCCCAGGGCCAGCACGAAGTCGGTGTGCCCGTGTGCGCCGTAGAGCTTCATGATGTGCCACAGGATCGGGCGCCCACCCACCGGCAGCATGGGTTTTGGGATCACCGTGCTGATGCCGCGCGCTCGGGTGCCACGGCCGCCGCAGAGGATGATGGTAGGTACTCCGCCGTGCGGTTCTGTGTGTCCGGCGCTTCCTGTCATCAACCCATTTCACTGCTTCGCATGAGGTCTTGTGTCGCCTCTTCCCTCGGGTATAGTGCCGCGATTCGCAGGGGCCGCGTCGCACACCGCCAGCTGTGCCCCTGTGCGCTGAGGGAGACCCCACTCCGTGCTGGCTGACCCGAGCGTTCCCGACACCATCGGCTTGGTTGCCGCGCATCCCGCGCTTGGCGACGCGCCCGTTCGGCTCGTTCCCGGGCTGGCCGGGCTGTCGAACCCGCGGCGCTACCGCGTCGCGTTGTTCGCCGGCGACGCGGTCGTCGCGTTGGCGGTGGCGATGCTCGTCGGCCGGGCCACGCCGATTGCCGCGCTGTTCGGTGCCGCCGCTGTCGCCCACCTCGCCATCGTTCACCGCGCTCCGCTCCCGCTGCAGACCAGTGTGCGCGGCGAGCTCGCCCCGCCGATCGTCCTCGCCGCCGCACTCACGGGCGCGCTTGGCATCGCTGCGGCGTTCATGTCCGTGCCGCTCGCGCTCTGGCTGACGCCGGCTGCGATTGCGATCTCCGTGATCGGCACGCGCGTTGCGGGCTACGCCGTCATTCGTGAGGCGCGCCGCACCGGTCGGCTCGTCGAGCGCGCCGTTGTCGTCGGTCACCCGCGCCGCGTGGCCGAGGTGGTCGAAGCCATCCGCCAGAACCCCGACCTCGGTCTCACCACGTCGGGCACGTCGCGTCTCGACCTGGCCGCCCACCAACCGCTCGTCACCGTCGACGTACTCGACCTGTCGCGCCAGCTCGGCATCGGCGCGCTGCAGCGCGTGATCGTCGCCCCCGGGCCTGGCCCCGTCACCGACCGCACGCTCGCAGAAGTCATCGACGTGTCGCGTGCGCACGCGGTCGCGACGTACGTGGCGATGCCGACGGTCGCAGGGGCAGTGAGCCCGCCCGCCCAGGACGCCGTCGGGCGCGTCCGCTTGCAGCGCCTGCCCCGCCGCCGGCGCGAGACGTGGCGGTTGAAGCGGCCCTTCGACGTCGCCCTCTCCATCGGGTTGCTCGTCTTGTTGGCGCCCCTGCTCCTGCTGGTGGCGTTGGCGGTGCGGCTGTCGAGCCGGGGGCCGGTCCTCTACCGCCAGAAGCGCCTGGGCCAGCGGGGCCGCGTCATCGACGTGCTCAAGTTCCGCACCTTCCCGGCGTCGGCCGTGGGCGACGACGAGGAGCAGTGGATCGAGGAGTCCGGCGGGTGGACCGTGAAGGCGCTCGAGTCGCCGTTGCGCTTCGGGCGCTGGCTGCGGCGCACCAGCATCGACGAGCTCCCGCAGCTCTGGAACGTGATACGAGGCGAGATGTCGCTGATCGGTCCTCGTCCCGAGCGCCCGCACATCGCCGAGGCGCTCGCCGACATGGTCCACGGCTACGTCGACCGCCACCGCTTCCCGGTCGGTCTCACCGGCCTGGCCCAGGTCAACGGACTCTGGGGGTCGACGTCGATCGAGCAGCGCGTCGTCTTCGACAACTACTACATCGAGCACTGGTCGATGGGACAGGACCTGCGCATCCTGGCGCGCACGATCCCCGAAGTGCTGCGCAGGGCGCGCGTCCGCTGACCCGTCCAGTACCCTCGGGTGACCATGGCCGACGACGACGACCAGCCTGAAGAGCTCGGGATCCGGCTCGACTGGCCGGAGGACCCGCTCGAGGTTGCACTTCCCACCCCCGTCGACGAGCGGGGCATCGCGCTCGGCGCCGACGAGCCCGAAGACAGCGCCGACGACGCGGAGTTCCGCGCCGAGTCGGGCGCGCCGTCGATGGCGACGCCGGAACCGCTGGCCGCTTCCGGCGAGGTCACCCCGCCGCCGTACGTGCCCCAGCCGGTAGCGGAGCCGCAGCCGCCGGTCGACCTCACCCCGCTGATGGCGCGCCTCGACGCACTCATCGACACGTCGATGGCGTTCCAGCGCACTTTGGGTGAGCGCCTCACCGACTACGCCAGCCAGGTCACGCGCATGTCCACGGCCGCGGTGAGCGACCTCGGCGAGTTCCGCGTCGCCCAGGAGTCGTTGCGCACCGGCCTGCGCGCCGACATCGAGGAGTACCGGCGCACCCAGGACGCGGCGCTGGCCGAGATCCGCTCCGGCGTCGAAGAGGTGGGCGCGGCCATGCGCCGCCTCGTGGCCACAACTCTCGACATCTCGTCGGAGCTCGGCTCGCTCGTCGCCGCCACCCGCCAGGCCAGCACCCAGATGGGTTCGTTGGTGAGCGACGTCGAGGCGGTCGTCCGGCGCGTCGACACCGACCTGCACCGCACGATCTCCGAGAACGAGGCGCAGCAGTCGAGCCAGCGACGCGAGATGGCGGCGCTGCGCGAAGAGCTGTCGGTCGTGCACGAAGAGCTCAAGGGCGTGCGCCGCCGTCTGCCGGTGGCGGCGCGGACGCGCGGCGGCGAGAAGACCGAAGAGCCCGAGCCCGACGCCGCCATCGCCGAGGCGCGCGAGGCGCGCGCCGCCCGCGACATCACCGCGCTGCCGAGCGACGAGCCCCGCCCCCGCCGCCGCCGGGCCTGATCCGCTCCTAGAGCCGGGCCCGCAGCTCGTCCAGCGCAGTATCCGGCACGTCCAGGTCGCCGCGGCCGGTACCGACGCGGAGGTCGGGCTTGTAGGTGCCGTGGTGATCTGACCCGCCCGTCACCACCAGCCCGTGCCGACGGGCCAGGGCCTTCAGGCCGTCGCGCTGCTCGGGGTCGTACCGGCCGTAGATCGCCTCCAGGCCGGCCAGGCCGAGCCCGGCCAGCTCGGCCACGGCCGACTCCAGCGGACCCGGCTCGAGGTCGAGGCTGCGGGGGTGGGCGAGCACGGGCACGCCGCCGGACGCCCGAGCCAGACGGAGGGCGTCGGCCGGGTACAGCCGCTCCTTGTCGACGTATCCGGGCTGGCCCTTGGCGAGGAAGCGGTCGAAGGCGTCCTGCACGCTCGTGGCGATCCCTTTGCGCACGAGCGCGGCGGCCACGTGGGGCCGGCCCACGCCCTTGCCCCCGGCCTCCGCCTCGATCTCCTCCAGCGTGATCGGCAGGCCGAGCTCGTCGGCCAGCTTGGTGGCCATGCGCTGGTTGCGGGTGTCGCGGGCGACCTGGAGGCGCACCAGCTCGTCCTGCAGCGGGCCCTCGCCCGGCTCGACGAAGTACACGAGCACGTGCATGGTGCCGGCGCCGACCTCGCAGGAGATCTCGCAGCCGGGCACCAGCTCCACGCCGAGCCCGGCGGCGGCGGCCGCCGCCTCGGGCAGCCCGTCGAGACGGTCGTGGTCGGTGAGGGCCACCGCCGTGCAGCCGGCCTCGGCGGCCAGCTTGGGGATGTCGGCGGGCTGGTCCGAGCCGTCGGACACCGTCGAATGCGTGTGGAGGTCGATCACAGGGGCTCCTGTGGGAAGATGGAGGCGTGTCGGGCGGTCATTCTTCCCCCTTCGCGGCCCTCGACGGGATTGATGACGACGTGGGCCACCCGAAGGAGGCGTGCGGCGTCTTCGGCGTGTACGCCCCCGGGCAGCCCGTCTCCTACCTCGTCTTCGACGGCCTCTACGCCCTGCAGCACCGGGGCCAGGAGTCGGCGGGCATCGCCGTCAGCGATGGCGACACGATCATGGTCGACAAGGACATGGGCCTGGTCACCAACGTCTTCAACGAGCGCCGGCTGGCGCCGCTGCAGGGCTACCTCGCCATCGGCCACACCCGCTACTCCACGACCGGCTCGAGCACGTGGCGCAACGCCCAGCCCGTCTACCGGCCGGGCACGCCCGACGCCGGTGCGTTCGCCCTCGCCCACAACGGCAACCTGACCAACACCCCGCTGCTGGCGGCCGAGGCCGGCATGCTGCCAGGCGTCGTCGCCAGCGACTCCGACCTGGTGGCCGAGCTGCTGTCGCAGGCCATGGCGGCCCAGGGGGCCCGCAGCGACGGGCGCGACCTCGAGACCGCCCTGCTCAAGGTGCTGCCGTCGCTCGAGGGCGCGTTCTCCTTCGTGCTCATGGACGAGGGCCATGTCATCGGCGTGCGCGACCCCAACGGCTTCCGGCCCCTCTGCCTGGGCAAGCTCGAGACGGGGTGGGTGCTGGCGTCGGAGACGCCCGCCCTCGACGTCATCGGCGCCCACTTCGTTCGTGAGCTCGACCCCGGCGAGATGGTCATGATCGACGCCAACGGCATCCGCTCGTTGCGCCCCTTCCCGGCCGAGCGGGTCAACCCGAAGCTGTGCATCTTCGAATTCGTCTACTTCGCCCGGCCCGACAGCCAGCTGTACGGCCGCGAGGTGCACGGCGCCCGCCGTCGTATGGGCGAGCTGCTGGCCGAGCAGGCGCCCGTCGAGGCCGACATGGTGATGGGCGTGCCCGAGTCGGGCATCCCCACCGCCGAAGGCTTCGCCCGGCGCAGCGGCATCCCCTACGGCCAGGGCCTGGTGAAGAACCGCTACATCGGCCGCACGTTCCTCGCCCCCAGCCAGGAGGCCCGCGCCCTCGGCGTCAAGCGCAAGCTCAACCCGTTGCGCGAAAACATCGCCGGCAAGCGCCTGGTGGTCGTCGACGACTCGATCGTGCGAGGCACCACGCAGCGGGCCGTCGTGCAGATGCTGCGCGACGCGGGCGCCACCGAGGTCCACCTTCGCATCCCCCTGCCGCCGATCAAGTGGCCGTGCTTCTACGGCATCGACATCGGCACCCGGGCCGAATTGCTGGCGGCCGACCTGTCGGTGGGCGAGATCCGCGACTACCTGGGCGCCGACAGCCTCGCCTACCTCACGCTCGACCGGCTCGAGGCCGCCATCGGCGCCCCGGGCGCCGGGTTCTGCACCGCTTGCCTCACCGGCGACTACCCAACCGAGGTGGCGGTGGAGCTGTCGAAGCACATGCTCGAGGACGTCCACACGCCCCGTGCCGCCGACCGCACGCGAAGCTGACCCCCTCGTGACCAACCAGGACGACGAGACCCGCCCGGGCATCACCTACGCCGACGCCGGCGTCGACATCTCCGCGGGCGAGGCGGCGGTCGAGAAGATCAAGGCACATGTGCGCTCGACCTTCCGGCCCGGCGTCATCGGCGAGATCGGCGGCTTCGGCGGGCTGTTCGCCTTCGCCAAGGACCGCTACCGCGAGCCCGTCCTGGTCGCCTCCACCGACGGCGTGGGCACCAAGGCCCTGGTGGCCAAGGCCACGGGCCGCTTCGCCACCATCGGCGTCGACCTGGTCGCCATGGTGGTCGACGACCTGGCGTGCCAAGGCGCCGAGCCGCTGTTCTTCCTCGACTACATCGCCGTGGGGCGGCTCGATCCCGACCACATCGAGCAGCTCGTCATCGGCATGGCCGAGGGCTGCCGTCAGGCCGGGTGCGCCCTGATCGGCGGCGAGATGGCCGAGCACCCGGGGGCCATGGAGGAGGGCGACTTCGACCTGGTCGGCTTCGCCGTCGGCGTGGTCGACCGCGACCGCCTGCTGACGGGCGAGGAGATCGGCCCTGGCGACGTGCTCATCGGGTTGCCGTCGCCCGGCCTGCGCAGCAACGGCTACTCGCTGGCCCGCCGGGTGCTGCTCGAGCACGGGGGCCGTTCCCTCGATGCGCCCGCCTACCCGGGTGCCCGCCACTCGTTGGCCGACGAGCTGCTCGAGCCGTCGGTGATCTACTCGCCGGCGGTCGTCGACCTGCGGTCGGCGGTCGACGTGCGGGGCGCCGCCCACATCACCGGCGGCGGCATCGTGGGCAACCTCTCCCGGGTGCTGCCCCCGACGTGCAACGCCATCGTGCGCAGGGGCCGGTGGGAGACGCCGCGCATCTTCTCGGAGATCCAGCACGCGGGCGGGGTCAGCGACGCCGAGATGGCCCGGGTGTTCAACCTCGGGATCGGCATGGTCGTGATCGTGCCCGCCGACGACGTGTTCCGGTCGCTCGACCTGCTGCGCAGCCGGGGCCACCGGGCCGTCGAGATCGGCGAGGTCGTCCCCGGCCGGGGCGCCGTCGACCTGGTGGACTAGCGCCCGTGCCGAGGGTCCTCATCGTCGACGACGAGCCCGACATCCTGTTGATGCTGCGCGTCAACCTGGAGGCCGACGGCTACACCACCGCCCTGGCCGCCGACGGCGAGTCGGCGCTGGAGCGCATCGGCGAGGAGACCTTCGACCTCGTCCTGCTCGACGTGATGATGCCGGTGATGGACGGCTGGGGCGTGCTCGACCGCCTGGCCGACGAGTCGGAGGCCCCCCTCGTGATCGTGGTCTCGGCCAAGTCCTCCCGCCGTGACATGGCCCGGGCCCTGGAGATGGGGGCGGTGGCGTATGTGACCAAGCCCTTCAGCCCGGTCGACCTCAGTGCGGTCGTCGCCCGGGTGCTGGCGGCCTCGCCCACCGAGTTGGCGGCCGAGCGCGAAACGACCCTCACACGCATACGCCAAGAGGGGTGATGGGAGGGGTAGTCACCCCCATCTAGGCACGAAAACCCCACGGAGCGTGGGCGAAGCTCCGCCCATCTGCGGCTATCTGGGACGAGGTGTCTAGTTAGTCCAGGTGCCCAGAAATGGCCCGACGGTGCTATTGGCCACCAATGGGTCGGTGTCGAACACTTGTCTACGAAACGGACACCGAAGGGAACACCATGCCTGACCAGAATGCACCTGACGCCCTCCTGACGCCGGCCGAGGTCGCGGCGCTCTTCCGGGTCAATCCCAAGACCGTCACGCGCTGGGCGCGCGCCGGCAAGATCACCGCCATCCGCACGCTGGGCGGCCACCGCCGCTTCCGGGCGTCGGAGATCCGTCGTTGCCTCGAGCAGATGGAGCACGAGGGCGCGTAACCGTTCTTCGGTCCGGGGCCCACTGAGGCCCTGACACCGTCGGGGGGCGACACACGAGAACGGGCCGGACGGCTGGCACGCCGTCCGGTCCGTTTTTCGCGCTCCGGCACTGTTCTGCGATCATCGCTCCCCCATGGCTACGCCCAACGCCTCCTATTCCGTCCGCATACGCGTCGAGACCGACAACGCCCCCGGCCAGCTCGGGCGGGTGACCACGGCGATCGGTGAGGCCGGCGGCAACATCCTCGGGCTCGACATCGCCGACGTGGTGGGCGGCCGCATGGTGCGCGACATCACCGTGTTCGCCATCGACGACGGCCACGTGGAGCGCATCCGTCAGGCCCTGGACGCCCTCGACGGGGTGGAGGTCCAGGAGATCCGCGACCGCACGTTCCTCATGCACGAGGGCGGCAAGATCGAGGTGCGCTCGCGGGTCCCGCTCACCAGCCGCGACGACCTGTCGATGGCCTACACGCCGGGCGTGGCCCGGGTGTCGATGGCCATCGCCAAGAACCCCGACGACGCCCACAAGTTCACGATCAAGCGCAACACCGTCGCCATCGTCAGCGACGGCACCGCCGTTCTCGGCCTGGGCGACATCGGCCCGCACGCGGCCATGCCCGTCATGGAGGGCAAGGCGATGCTGTTCAAGGAGTTCGCCGGCATCGACGCCTTCCCGATCTGCCTGTCGGTCGACAACGCCGACCAGCTGGTGGAGTCGGTCGAGCGGCTGGAGCCGGTCTTCGGTGGCATCAACCTCGAGGACATCGCCGCCCCCCGGTGCTTCGAGGTGGAAGACCGCCTCAAGGAGAGCCTGAACATCCCGGTGTTCCACGACGACCAGCACGGCACCGCGGTGGTGGTGCTGGCGGCCCTGCGCAACGCCTTGAAGGTCGTCGACAAGAAGATGGAGGACCTCAAGGTCGTCATCGCCGGCGTGGGCGCGGCCGGCATCGCCATCACCAAGATCCTCACCGAGGCGGGCGTGCCCAACGTCATCGGCGTCGACCGCAAGGGCGCCATCTGGCAGGGACGGGACGACCTCAACGCCTCGAAGCAGTGGTTGGCCGAGCACAGCAACCCCGAGCAGCGGGCCGGCGCGCTGCACGAGGTGATGCCGGGCGCCGACCTGTTCGTAGGCGTGAGCGGCCCCGGCCTCATCACGCGCGACGACCTGCGCGTGATGCACAGCGACCCGATCGTGTTCGCCCTGGCCAACCCCGACCCCGAGATCACGCCCGAAGAGGCCGAGGGCTACGCGGCGGTGGTCGCCACCGGCCGCAGCGATTACGCCAACCAGATCAACAACGTGCTGTGCTTCCCGGGCATCTTCCGGGGCGCGCTCGACGCCGGCGCGACCGCCATCACCGAGGGCATGAAGCTGGTCGCAGCCGAGGCCATCGCCAGCGCCGTGCCCGAGGACGAGCTGTCGGCCAGCTACATCGTGCCCAGCGTCTTCAACAAGCGGGTCGTCGAGCTGGTGGCGTCAGCCGTTGCCGACCAGGCACGGGCCGAGGGCATCGTGCGGCCTGCGCACACGCACCTCGGGTAAGAGGCATCCATGACGGCGATAGAAGCAGTCACCTTCGACTACTGGAACACGCTCGTGTTCGAGGAACGCGGCCACCTGCGGGGCCGGCGCATGGAGGCGTGGGCGGGCATCCTCGAGGACGCCGGGTTCGCCATCGAGCGCCAGCAGCTCGACGCCGTGTTCGACGCCTCGTGGGAGCGCTACCAGGCCGCGTGGACGGCCAACGAGCAGTTCAGCGCCGTGCAGGGCGCCGAGGACGCCATGGAGCGGCTCGGGTTCGACCTCCCCGCCGTCGTGCGGGACACGCTCCTGGAGGCGTTCGGGCGCGCCGGCGACGACGCCGAGCTCCATCTCACCGAGAACATCGAGGACTGCCTGCACACGCTCAAGGACGCGGGCGTGCGCCTCGGCATCATCTGCGACGTCGGGTTCACGGGCTCGAGCGTGCTGCGCGAGCACCTCATCCGGCGCGGGCTGCTGCCGCTGTTCGACCACTGGTCGTTCTCCGACGAGGTGGGGGCGTACAAGCCGTCGCCCGTGATCTTCGCGCACGCCCTCGAGGGCCTGGGCGGGCCCGATCCGGAGCGGGTCGCCCACGTGGGAGACCTGCGCCGCACCGACGTGGCCGGCGCGCTCGGTATGGGGATGACCGCGGTGCGCTACACCGGCGTGTTCGACGACGACTCGGCCGACATCCCCGAGGGCGATCACGTGGTGGCCGACCACGCCGAGCTGCCCGCGGTGCTGGGGTTCGCGTAACGGCGGTTTGTCACAAATCCGCCAACCTCGGTCAGTATCGTGAGGCTGGGCGGCTCGGGAGGGGGGCCCGTGGAGAACCTCGACTTCGAGATCGAGATCGACCTGGCGTCGGGTCGCGACTATCCGGTGGCTGTCGTGCACTCGCCCGCGGGCGAGGGCCGGGGCACGTTGCACTTCCCGTACGACGAGCTGGCGCTCGACAACCACCTGACCAAGCTGCAGCTGGCCCTGCTCAACTCGGGTCGTGGCCAACGGCGCGTGGTGCCGGCCGAGGAGCGGACGGTGCGCGAGTTCGGCACCGCCCTGTTCGACGCGCTGTTCGCGGGCGAGGTGCGCACCCTGCTCGACGTGAGCCGTCACGAGGCCCGCAGCAAGGGCACGGGGCTGCGGGTGAAGCTGCGGTGCCGGGCGCCCGAGCTGGCGGCCCTGCCATGGGAGTTCCTCTTCGACACCGAGGTCGACGAGTACCTGTGCCTGTCGAGGCAGACGCCGCTCGTCCGCTACCTCGAGGTGTCGACGCCGTGCGAGCCGCTCAAGGTCTCGTTGCCGCTGCGCATCCTCGGCGTGGTTGCCAGCCCGAAAGACCTCGACGCCCTCGACGTCGACCG
>JAFATL010000198.1 GCA_019243975.1 Actinomycetota bacterium
GCTTCGGCGTGCTCCCGGACGTCGCCCTGCAGGGCGAGGATCCCGACCTTCACCTGGCGGCCGCCTCATGACGCGGCCGTCACCAGCCCCGCTCTGACAGCTTCGTCTCCACCTTCTCGGCCTCCTGGCCCCGCATGGGCTCGCCCAGGCCGCGGCTCACCTTGGCGACCAGTGCCGCGTCGGCGAAGTGGGTGGTGGCTTCGACGATGGCGCGGGCCCGGCGGGCCGGGTCTTCGCTCTTGAAGATGCCCGAGCCCACGAACACGGCCTGCGCGCCCAGCTGCATCACGAGGGACGCGTCGGCCGGCGTGGCCAGGCCGCCCGCGCAGAACAGCGGCACGGGGAGCTCGCCGGTCTCGGCCAGTTCCTGCACCAGTCCGATGGGCGCCTGCAACCGCTTGGCCCACTCGTACAGCTCGGCCGAATCGGCCTGGCCGATCTTGCGGATGTCGCCGGTGATCGACCGAAGGTGGCGCACGGCCTCGATGACGTCGCCGGTGCCGGCCTCGCCCTTCGAGCGGATCATGGCCGCCCCCTCGGAGATGCGCCGCAGGGCCTCGCCCAGGTTGGTGGCGCCGCACACGAACGGCACGCTGAACTGCCACTTGTCGATGTGGTGGGCCTCGTCGGCGGGCGTGAGCACTTCGCTCTCGTCGATGTAGTCGACGCCGAGCGCCTCCAGCACCTGCGCCTCGGCGAAGTGGCCGATGCGGGCCTTGGCCATCACCGGGATGGTGACGGCCTCCTTGATACCCTCGATCAGGGCCGGGTCGCTCATACGGGCCACGCCGCCGTCACGACGGATGTCCGCGGGCACCCGCTCGAGCGCCATCACCGATACGGCGCCGGCGTCCTCCGCCAGCTTCGCCTGGTCGGGCGTGACGACGTCCATGATGACGCCGCCCCGCAGCATCTCGGCCAGGCCCCGCTTCACGCGGAACGTTCCGGTCTGACGCTCTTCGATGGCCATATCAGCAGTCTACGGCCCGCGCCGGGACGTTCCTTCCGGTTAACGGGCCTTCCGGCTACTGGGCGGTCGCCGAACCCTTGCCGTTGCTCGGCGTGAGCTCGATCCAGGTGCGGCCGGGGTTGAGCATCATCGGCTTGCCGCTGGCGTCGGTGTACGTCGTCACCGAGTTGGCCGACGACTTCGACCAGTGACCCTTGAACACCATCCCGCCGGTGAAGAACCACGCGTCGCCCGAGCCCACCAGCGTGCCCTCGGGCACCGGCGAGTTGGAGCGGTCGCGGATACCGGTGTCGTGGTACTCGGTGAACTGCACGACGACGTTGGTCGGGGCGACCTGCGTGCCCGCGGCGTCGACGTGGGGCGTGCCGTTCTGCACCCGCAGCCACCCCTGGCCGTTCCACGTGTAGGTGATGTGGGTCGTGACGATGTCGGCGAACACGAGGTCGATCCCCTTGGCCGGCGTGCCGCCCGTCGGCGTGCCGTAGGTGAACAGCGCGGGCGGACGCGAGCCGCCTGACGCGGTTGCGTACAGCGCGGAGGTGGACGAGACCAGGTTGTACGGCATGGGCCGGCCGCTGTCGCGGTGGTAGGCGCCGGGCTGCTTCTCCACGCCGACGTCGACCAGTGGCGCCGATCGCACCAGCGACAGGAACGTCGGGTTGGCGCCCGAGTAGGCGAACAGCGGCTTGTGCAGGGCGCTGGCAAAGGCGATGTCGGTCGAGCGCGCCGACCGCACCGGTTCCACCGGCGAGTCGGTCGACTGGAACACCGACGCCAGCCTGGTGATGCCGCCCTCCACCATCTCCTCCACCACCACGTCGGCCTTGTTGATGCCGGCCTGGGGGCGAGCCCTGGGGGCGTTGTCGATCTTCACGATCAGGGCGGGCCGGTCGAGCGTGGCCGGCGTGCCCGGAAGCCCGGTGAGGGGCGAGATGCCAGGCGGCACCGTGGTGGACGGCGACGCCGAAGAGGAGGTGGTCGAGCTCTTGGTGGCGACCGGGCTCTTCTTCTTCGACGAACAGGCGGCGCTGGCGGTCAGGCAGGCGAGCGCGACAAGGATGATGGCAGTACGACGCATGTGGTCTAGAGCTCCCTCAGGGCGGCGATGCGCTCGTCGACGTCTTCCGCCGGCGAGTCGAGCCACAGATGGTCGATGGCCTTGCGGCCATGATTCGGAACGCCCGTCCCCTCGTGCCGCAGCTTCTCCAGCGCCGCGATCAGCCCCGGTGGATAACGCGTGAGGGCCACGCCGCTCACGTCGCCCACGGCCTCCCGGTGCGCACCCGCGGCCCACTGCATCAGCGCTCTGCGCAGCGCTGGGGGCAGAACTCCGGCGAGCGGAACCGCCAGCGTGGCCGGCAGGATGTCGTAGTTCTTCACGTGACTGAGCTCGTGGGCCACGACGCCTTCGAGCTCCATGCGGGTGAGCGAGTCGAGGAGCCCGGTGGTGCACACGACGGCAGCCTCCCGGGGGCTCCTGCCCACGGTGAGCGCATCGGGCCGCCCGGTCTCGACGATGTAGAGCGCAGGCTTGGGCAGGCCCGCCGCCGCACACAGGCCCTCGACCAGGTTGTGCAGCCGGGCCTGCTGCTCCTCGTCGGCGGGCACGGCCCGGGCCATCGACAGCGCGAGCGACGTCGACTGGGTCCACACCACCGCACCGGCGATCGCCCCCACGACGATCCCGAAGATCAGCCCCAACACCGCGGATCCTGCCAATGCGCCCAGCACGGTCACGATCACCAGGACGAGCACGACGGCGGCCGCCACCAGGGCGGTGGCCCGCCGCTTGTTGGCGGCGATGCGGGTGGTGAGGTCCTCGGGCAAGCGAGTCATTCTACGGACTAGGGCGCTCCTCCCCCGGCATTGCTGCGCAACCCCAATTGCGTCCGAGCGACCACGCAGAGTGACTAGTCAGAAGTGACTACCTGAAATAGTCACTCAGGGGGATAGTCCAACCACTCTCCGGGCCCCAAAGTCTCGAACAGGACCGAACGATCTAGGGGAGCTCATGGGGAAATACCGCTTTGCCGCGCTGTTGACGACTGCCGCCTTGGCGGCAGGCGCCGTCAGCGCTGGAACCGCGGGCGCGGCCACGCCATCTGGCGTGGGCACGTCGTCTGCTTCGAACACCGTCGCCCAGGTTGATCTGGGTAGCGGGCTGCTCAGCGTCCGGGTGCTCGGTGACGACGCCCAGTCCAGCATCGATCCCAAGGTGGGGACGCCGGCCGCGGCCTCCGTCCTGCACCCGCTGACGGTGTCGTCGAACACCCTCAGCGCCCTCAACGTGGCGGCGCCGTCGGTGGAGGCCCGTTCCACGGGTGCGCCGCAGAACGTCGGCTCCAGCCGTGACCTCGGCGCGTCGGGCGTGCCCGCCGCCATCGTCAAGGGCATCATCGATCCGGCGGTCCTCACGGCCGTCGTCGACAACGCCGGCGCCCGTTCCGGCCTCAACGCCGCCCTCAACAACCTGGCGGCGGTGGGCGGTGTGGTGTCGGTCGACAAGATCAGCTCGGCCCTCGGGGCCACGGCTGCTCCGGCTGACGCCGATGGCACCCGCGGCTTCAGTGCCACCAACCTGAACGTGCTGAACCTCGGCGCGCTGCTCGACGGCCTCGGGCTGCCTCTCGGCAACCTGTCACTGCCGCAGATCAGCAACATGCTGCAGAACCTGCAGCTGTTCGGCGCCGGCAGCCCGGTCAGCTCGCTGCTGTCGACGCTCGGCATCAGCTCGGCTGTGCCCGACGCCGCCGGCCTGCAGTCGCTGTTCACCACCCTGACCGGCAACCTGGGCCTGGGCCAGACCACCCTCACCAACATCTCGGGCGCCCTGTGCTCGGGCACGTTGACGTCGGGTCTGCTCGGTTCCAACCCGGTCCTCGGCGGCCTCGGCCTCACCACGGCGACGACGTGCGCCCAGGCCGTGAGCACCGTGACCAGCGCCATCAACACGGTCACCAGCCAGCTGACCGGCCTGATCCCGGGTCTGCTCGGCATCCTCGACAACACGTCGCTGCTGAAGCTCGACAGCGTCGACATCGGCATCGTCACCAAGGCGACTGACAACGTGGCCACCTCGGTGGCGGGCGTGACCGGCAAGATCGGCAACCTGCACGTCGGTGGCGTCACGATCCCGGGCATCGACCTGCTGTCGAACGCTCAGGCGCTGACCTCGAACCTCGCTCTCAACTCCATCAAGAGCGTGCTCGGTTCGATCGACCCCGGCCTGGCCAACATCGTCAACCTGAAGGTGCTCGACAGCACCGGCACCGGTGTCTCCTCGGCCAACGGTTACATCCAGGCCCTGGGCAAGCTGACGGCGGTCCACCTCGGCATCACGCCGCCGGCCAACCTGACGGCCATCCTCGGCAACATCACCAGCGCCAACAGCGCCCTGACCGCACTCAAGACGGCGGTTCCCGCCTTCAACCTGAGCTCGGTCGCCCTGCCCAACGTGGCTGGCATGGACGCTCTCAACTCGGTGCTCAAGGCCACGCCGGCGGCGGCAGCCGTCAACGCCCTGGCCGGTGGTGCGTCGATGGACGTCGCTTCGGTGCAGGCAGCCAGCAACTTCGTGCCGGTGATCGCCAGTGCCCCGGCTCCGTCGGGCGGCACGCTGCCCCGCACGGGTCGTGACGCCGGCTACGCCATCGTCGGCATGGTCCTCGTCGGGCTGGCCATCGGCATCCGCCGTCGGGTCCTCGCCCACACCGCCGAGTAACTCGGCAACACAAACGACGTCCCGGTCCCCAGCCGGGAACTAAGGAACGGGGTGCCCACCAGCGGCACCCCGTTCCGCGTTTGTGGTTCTGCGCTCCTGTTCAGGCGCTGGCGAGGATGCGCTCGTAGTAGTCGACGTAGCGCTCGGCCAGGTGGTCCATCGACAGCTCGTGGGCGCGGCACTCACCCGAGCGCACCAACTCGGCCGCCAGCTTGGGCTCGTCGAGGAGGCGGCGCAGCGCCGCGGCCAGCGCGTCGGCATCGCCGGGCGGGACGAGCAACGCGTCGGTGTCGGGCCGGGCCACGTTGCGGTAGCCGGGCAGGTCGCTGGCGACGATCGGTGTCTGGGCGGCCATGCCCTCGAGCAGCACGATGCCGAACGACTCCCCGTGCAGTGACGGCGCGCAGAAGATGTCGGCACCGCGCAAACGGCTCGCCTTCTCCTCCTCGGAGATGCGACCGAGCCACGCGATGCGCGTGTCGTCACGCGTGCGCTTCTTGAGGTCGTCCGTCTGCGGACCCTGCCCGGCCACCCACAGCCGTACGTCCGCGGGCAGTCGTGTCATCGCCTCCAGCAGGACACCGAGGCCTTTGCGCTCCTCGTGGCGCCCGACGAAGAAGATCGTCGGGCCGTCGGTGGGCGTCGGCGTCGCCTTGGCGTAGTGGTCGACCTCGATGCCGTTGAACAGCAGCTCGTACTCGCCGCCCAGCGCGTCGGCCGCGGTGGCGCGCGCCTCGGGCGACACCGCGAAGCGCACGCGCAGCCGCGTGACCAATCGCCGCGTCGCGGGAGCGAGCGCCGCGTAGGCGCTGCTCGCGCCGGAGCGGTGGAACGTGCCGACGAGCGGCCGGTCGGTGAACAGCATCGACGTGAGCGTGGGCCCGGGGCAGAAGGGCTCGTGCAGATGGACGAGGTCGAAGGCCTCGTCGCGGAGAGCCCGGATGGTGCGCAGCGCACACGAGGGGTCAGGCGCGATCGGCGCCAGGGAGCCGTTGGACGACATCGGGATCGACTTGCCGAGGGGCGTCACGCCCGCGTCAGGCGGGGGCCCGTCGCTCGGTGCCAGCACCCGCACGTCGTGACCGATCGTGCGCAGGGCGCGCGCCAGCCCCAGCACCTGGCCCTGCACGCCACCGGGAACGGTCAGGGAGTACGGGCACACGAGGCCGATCCGCACCCCATCACGGTACTTGGCGGCGCCTCAGGACCCCTCAGTGACCGGTTGGCGGTCCGACGGCCAGTTGGGCTGCATCAGGTGCCACTGCTCCGGCGCGTGCCGGATCAAGGTCTCGAGCTCGCCCGCCAGCGTCTGGGTGACTCGGCTGACGTCGTCGCGGAACTTCGCCGTGCGCGTCGTGTCGATGGCCGGTCGCACGATGCCGAGATGGCCGCGGTCGCCGCGGAAGTACACGGCCACCGGCAGCAGCGGCGCGCCGGTGCGCAGGGCCAGCGTGGCGGGACCACTCGGCAGCGTTGTCTTCTCGCCGAAGAAGTCGACCTCGACGCCCGCACCGGAGATGTCGCGGTCGCACACCAGGGCGACGATGCCGTTCTCCTTCAGCGTCTTGAGGATGGCGGTGCCCGCGTCGGGGCCCAGCGGCACGATCGTCATCCCGAGGTCGTGGCGCAGGTCGACGAACCACTCGAACAGCTCGGGTGGCTCCACTGCCTCGACCACCACCGTGATCGAGTAGCCGAGACCGCAGAACCACGCGCCGCCGAAGTCCCACCCGCCGAGGTGGGGCAGCACCAGCAACGCGCCCTTGCCGTCGTCCAATGCCCGATCGAGGAGGTCGAGGCCCTGCCACGACATGCCTGCGTCGAGCTGCTCGAACTCAGTGTCGGGCAGGCGGAACGACTCCACCCAGTAACGGGCGTAGGACTCGAAGGCCCGGCGCACCTCACGCGCGAGGGCGGCGTCGGACAACGCGCCGCCGTGCACACGCTGCAGGTGCTTCTCGATCATCCGGCCCCGGCCGCCGGCGGCCGCGCTGATGACGCGACCGGCCACCTTGCCGAGCGCGAACGCCGCCGGTTCGGGCAGGCCCCGGGCGATGGCGGAACCGGCTTTGTAGGCGTAGAAGGGGGCGCGACGGCGGAGGCCCCTCCCCCGCGTGGCCGGTTCGGTCAGGGTCGGGTGCCGGCCCGGCGTCGCCAGGCTCGGGTGCCCTCACCCGCGGTGCGATCGCGGCGCCACCGGCCCGGCCCGGGGGCGGCATCGGAGCGGGCCCGCCACGTCACCGACCGGTCGCTCATCGTCGAGCGCCACGTGCGCCAGCGGCTCTCGGGGCGCTCGGGTCGGGGGGCGCTGGCTTGGCGCCACACCTTCACGAACCGTTGCACGGCCGTGAACGACGTCAGTACCAGCATCAGCCACAGCACCGGGACCAGCACGCCGAAGGCCAGGCCGATGCACAGCACGATGATGCGTTCGGCCCGTTCCATCAGGCCGCCACGGGCCACGTAGCCGAGTGACTCCGCCTTGGCCCGCTGGTAGGAGATGACGCTCGACACCGCGAGCACCGCAAACGGCAGCAGCGCGATGTGGCCGCCGTCGCGTCCCGCCAGGTACCAGGCGATGCCGCCGAGCACGAGCGAGTCGCTGACGCGGTCGGATACGGAGTCGAAGAAGGCACCGCGAGGCGAGGCCGTGCCCGAGGCCTTGGCCACCGCGCCGTCGAGGGCGTCGGGAAGCGCCGAGGCGATGAACAGGATGAGGCCGACGATGATGCGGCCGCTGCCGATCGCCACGGCGGCAACGGCCGCGATGACGAGGCCGGCTGCCGTGAGCTGGTCGGCGGTGATCCCGCTGCGGCGGAGGCCGGAGCCCACCGGCTTCAAGCCGTGCTCCACGCTGCTCCGCCAGCGTCCATCAAACAAGGGGACGTGCTCCTACCTGTCGATCTGTCCCCTCCACGCTACCAGGACCAGTTCGTTAGGCCCTGCCTATGGCTCGCTCCCTGACGGTCGCTCGCTGTCAGCCTGCTCCTGGCGTCGCGACGGCTGGCCGGCGGCCAAAACAGTCCGCATCGCCGGGGCGTGGGGCCGCCGTCGGCCAGTAGGCTCGGTGTTCTATTCACCCCCCAAGACAGCAGCGAGGCGCCTTGTGAAGAGCTTCCCGCCGGCCAAGATCCGCAACGTCGCCCTGGTGGGCCACGGGGGGGCGGGGAAGACCACGCTCACCGAGGCCCTGCTGCACTGCGCCGGGGCCATCAACCGGGTCGGCCGGGTGGAAGACGGCACCACGACCACCGACTTCGAGCCCGAAGAGGTCAAGCGCACCATCTCGGTGGCTCTTTCGCTGGCCCCGTTCGAGTGGGAGGGGCACAAGGTCAACCTCATCGACTGCCCGGGGTACGCCGACTTCCTGCACGAGGTCGACGCCGCCTTCCAGGTGGCCGACCTGGCGGTCTTCGTGGTGAGCGCGGTCGAGGGCGTCGAGGTGCAGACCGAGGTGGCATGGCGGATGGCCGCCGACCGGCAGCTGCCGCGCATGATCTTCATCAACAAGCTCGACCGGGAACGGGCCAGCTTCGAGCGCACGCTCGAGCAGCTGCGGTCGACGTTCGGCGCCGGCGTGGCGCCCCTCGAGCTGCCCATCGGCGAGGAGGCCGCGTTCCACGGCGTGGCCGACCTGCTCACCGACAAGGCCATCACCTACGACACCGGCAAGGCGGTGGAGGGCGAGATCCCCGAGGAAATGGAAGCCCAGGAGCACCAGGTGCACGACAACCTGGTCGAGGGCATCGTCGTCGCCGACGACGATCTCATGGAGCGCTACCTCGAGGGCGACACGCCGAGCCCCAAGGAGCTGGAGGAAACGCTCGCCCACGGCGTGGCGTCGGCCACCGTGTTCCCCGTCATCTGCGGGTCGGCCACCAAGGAGGTCGCGCTCGACCGCCTGGCCCAGTTCATCTGCGAGATCGGCCCGTCGCCCCTCGACCGGCCGCCGGTCACGGTGGAAGCGGGCGGCGGTACGCAGGAGATCCCGTGCGACCCCGCCGGCCAGCCGTTGGCCTACGTCTTCCGCACGCTGGCCGACCCCTACGTCGGCAAGGTGTCGATCTTCAAGGTGCTGTCGGGCACCATCCGCCCTGACGCCGTGCTCACCAACCCGCGCACCCACGCCGACGAGAAGCTGCACGGCCTGTTCACCCTGCGGGGCAAGGAGCAGGACCAGCTGACCGAGCTGCCGGCCGGCGACATCGGCGCGGTGGCCAAGCTCACCGACACCCACACCGGCGACACGCTGGCGCCCAAGGGCACGCCGGTGGTGATCCCGCGGCCCGAGCCGCCGGTGCCGGCGCTGTCGATCGCCATCCACCCGCACTCGAAGGGTGACGAAGACAAGCTGATGACCGGCCTGCACCGCTTGCAGGACGAGGACCCCGCGTTGTTCATCCGGCGCGACGACGAGACCAAGCAGACGATCCTCTCCGGCGCCGGCGAGACGCACCTGGCGATCGTGACCGAGCGGTTGGTGCGCAAGTTCGGCGTCGAGGTCGACACCGAAGAGGTGCGCGTGCCGTACCGCGAGACCATCACCGCCGGCGCCGACGCCGAGGGCAAGTACAAGAAGCAGACGGGCGGCCACGGCCAGTTCGGCGTCGCCAACATCAAGGTCGAGCCCCTCGAGCGGGGCCAGGGCTTCGAGTTCGTCGACCAGATCGTCGGCGGCGCCATTCCCCGGCAGTTCATCCCTGCAGTGGAGAAGGGCATCCTCGAGCGGATGGAGATGGGCGGCGTCTACGGCTACCCCGTCGTCGACGTGAAAGTCGTGCTGTACGACGGCAAGTTCCACTCGGTCGACAGCTCGGAGATGAGCTTCAAGATGGCGGGCTCGATCGGCTTCACCGAGGCGATGGCCAAGGCGCAGCCGGTGCTGCTCGAGCCGATCTCGCTGCTCGAGGTGACGGTGCCCGCGGCCTACCAGGGCGACGTGATGGGCGACCTCAACTCACGACGCGGCCGCGTGCAGGGCACTGAACCGGCCGGCGACGGCGAGCAGACGATCGTGGCCCAGGTGCCGACGTCGGAGATCATGCGCTACGCCATCGACCTGCGGTCGCTCACCGGCGGCCGGGGCCGCTTCCGCGCCCGCCACGACCACTACGACGCGCTGCCCCAGCACCTCTACAAGAGCGTGGCCAAGGCCGAGGAAGCAGCGAAGTAGCTGCTGCTGCCTGTCCAGGGGCCGATGCGCGGTCGTTTTTCGACCCTCGATCGGCACTTGGACCTCAGAGGTTGGCCCAGTCCTCGGGGTTGTCCTCGGTGAAGAACTCGACCACATGGCCGTCGCGGCCGTCGACGAGGACGAGGCCGCGGGTCTTGGGGGGGTTCTCGGCGCTGTAGAGGAGGATCCGCCAGGTCGGCATGCTGAGGAGGCCCCGCCAGCCGAGCTGGGCCGAGGCGTGGCCGATCGGGAAACCGACCTGCTTCGACGCCGCCGCCAGTGCATCGGTCTCGCGCACGGCGAGGTGCCAGCCCGCCCGCAGGTGGTAGAGGCCGACG
>JAFATL010000208.1 GCA_019243975.1 Actinomycetota bacterium
CAGGCGGTGCAGGATCAGCACCGAGCCGACGCCGGCGGCGGCCTGGGGCAGCAGCATGCTCCACGTGCTGAACCCGAACACGCGCGCCGACAATCCCATCACCCACATGGCCGCGGGTGGCTTGTCGACGGTGATGAACGAGCCCGGGTCGATCGAGCCGAAGAAGAACGCCTTCCAGCTGGTCGCCGCGCTCTTCACCGCCGCCGCGTAGTACGAGTTGCCCCAGCCGACCCGGTCGAGCCCCCACGTGTACAGCACGGCTGCGAGCACGCCGATGGCGGCGACCACGTAGGTGTTACGCGTCGGCCGCCGCCGCCCCCCGGCAGGTGCCGGGTCGGACGGATCAGCCGGGTCGGACGGAGGCAGGACGTCGGGTCGAGCGTCGATCAGCGTCATGGGCTCAGCTTCCGGCGCGCGCCTCAGCGGACCCTCAGAGCGTGCAGAGAATGCGCGGGGACTACTGCAGCGGCAGCGTGAGGGTGAACAGCGCCCCGCCGCCCTCGGCGTTGGCTGCCGTCGCCGTGCCCCCGTGCTCGGCCACTGCCCCCGCCACGATGGCCAGGCCCAGCCCGGCGCCCGCACCGACGCGCGCCTTGTCGGCCTGCCAGAAGCGGTCGAAGGCGTGGGCCAGCGCCTCGTCGTCGAGGCCGGCGCCGTGCTCGCGCACGGTGATGACGGCCTTGCCTTCCAGCAACCGGGCGCCCACTTCAATGGCGGTGGCGTCGGGCGTGTGGCGCACCGCGTTGGTGACGAGGTTGCCGACGGCTTGGCGCAGGTGGGCCTGGTCGCCGAGCACCACCACCGGGTCGGGGGCGTCGAGGGTGACGGGCCGGTCGGGAGCGGCGGCGACCGCGTCGCTGCACGCATCGGCGGCCAGTACCGCCAGGTCGACCGGTTCGCGGTCGACCGGACGCGTCTGGTCGAGGCGGGCCAACAGCAACAGGTCCTCGACCAGCACCCCCATGCGCGCCGCCTCCTGCTCGATGCGGCGCATGATCGTGGGCAGGTCGGCGTGCTCGGGGTCGCCGCCGATGCGGAATAGCTCGGCGAAGCCCTGGATCGACGTCAGAGGTGTACGCAGCTCGTGCGACGCGTCGGCGAGGAACTGGCGCAGGCGCTGTTCCGTCGCCTCCCGCTCCGCGAACGACGACTCGATCTCGTCGAGCATGGTGTTGAGCGCCAAACCCAGCTGGCCCACCTCGCTCGACTCCCCCGCCGTCTCGACCCGCTGGCTGAGGTCACCGCCGGCGATGGCACCCGCGGTGTCGGCCATCTGCTCGAGCGGGCGCAGGCCCCGGCGCAGCACGAACCACGCCCCGCCCGACAGCAGCGCCAGCAGGGCGAGCGCGCCCGCCACTTCGATGAACACCAGCCGCTGCAACGAGCTACGCACGTCGGTGAGCGGCACCGCGACGACGACGGCGTTGTTCTCGGGCCCCTGGGCCCGGCCGACGAACACGCGCCACGCCGTCGAACCGCTGGTCGACCCCGTCGTCAGGAAGCGGGGCCGCTCGGCGGCGGTGAGCTTGGTCGGCAGCTTGGGTAGGGCCGTCGTCTCGATCGGTTGGAAGTGACTGAGGACCGTGCCGTCCGAGCTGCGGAGCTCGGCGT
Organism: Actinomycetota bacterium; assembly: GCA_019243975.1. Lineage (GTDB taxonomy): Bacteria > Actinomycetota > Acidimicrobiia > Acidimicrobiales > JAFATL01 > JAFATL01. Next base: position 1,612 of record JAFATL010000208.1, read on the forward strand.
AGGTGCCGAGGGGACCGAGCGGCGGCCGTTCGCCCCCGCCCCCGCCGCCCGGGCCGGGCCCGCCGCCATCGCGCCCGTTGCGCCCGTCGCCGCCGAACCCGTCGCCGCCCCGGTTGTTGTCGAGTACCCCGGTAAAGGACGGCGCCGACGTCTGGAGCTGGGTGTCCAGCCGCTGGTACTGCGAGTGGGCGTAGAGCGAGTAGGTGACGCCGCCGAACACGGCGAGGCCGGCGGCGACCAGCACGACCAGTGCCAGCACCAACCGCAACCGCAGCGTCATGGACTCCGATCCTGACGCACCTGGGCGCCGGCGGGGAGCATGCCCTTCCCGGTGGCGAAGCCGCGCACCAGGCGCCAGATGCCGAGCAGGTCGTCCTTGGCCGTGCGGGCGACGTCGACGCGCGAGTCGGGGTCGTCGACCCAGTCGACCGGGACCTCGTGGATTCGAAGCCGGTTGCGTTCGGCCAGTACCAGCACTTCGGTGTCGAAGAACCAGCCCTGGTCTTCGACCAGCGGCAACAGCGCGCGGGCCACGTCGGTGCGCAGGGCCTTGAAGCCGCACTGTGCGTCGGAGAAACGGTTGCCGACGGCGGCCTTGAGGATGAGGTTGTAGGTGCGTGAGATGAACTCGCGCTTGGCACCCCGCACCACGTGCGCCCCGCGCGCCAGGCGGGAGCCGATGGCGACGTCGCTGTGGCCCGAGAGCAGCGGGGCCACCAGTGGCAGCAGGGCGTCGAGGTCGGTGGACAGGTCGACGTCCATGTACGCGACCACGGCCGCGGTGCTGACCGTCCACGCCGTACGCAAGGCGCGACCGCGGCCTTTCTCCTCCAGGTGCAGGGCCCGCACGCCGTCCAGCTCGTCGGCCAGCCGGCAGGCGATGCCCCACGTACGGTCGGTGCTGGCGTTGTCGGCGATCGTCACGGTCCACGTGAACGGGAAGCGCTCGGTGAGGTAGGCGTGCAGTCGCCGCACCGAGACCGCCAGGTCGGCCTCCTCGTTGTAGACGGGGATCACGACCTCGACATCGACGACCCGGTGCGCCAGGGGGAACTCGAGGATCGCCATGGCACTCATCGTCCGGCCGGGGCCTCAGCCCACCCTCGGCTGTTCCTTGGAGTTCCCTCCAGGCGCTGGCCCACCAGGGCGGCCACCGGGATGGCGGCGGCGGCCGAGAACACCACGTACACCCACGTCTTGGCGTCGGTGCCGGCCGCGAAGCCGTGCAGGGTGGCGAGCAGGAACAGCGGGAAGCTGGCCAGGTGCACTGCGCGCCACCAGCGCCGGGGCATGTGGGAGCGGGCCAGGGAGGTGAGCTCGACCGCCAGCAGGAGGTACAGGCTCACCACGCCCCAGGCGATGGCGGTCGGCCGCCACTTGCTGGCGAACGGGATCAGCACCGACGCCAGGTCGAACTGGGTGTAGCTATCGGCGAGGACCGCCCCGATGTGCACGACGGTGAAGACGGTGGCCAGGGCGCCCAGCCACCGGTGCAGGTCGAGGGTCCACGCGGGCCGGGGACGGCGACCGAACGCCGAGAACTTGGTCGACAGGGCGAGGCCCCACAGCACGGACGCGGTGAGCAGCGTCCAGGAGACCATCCCGCTGGCGCGGGCGATGAACCACGGCAGGTGCGATGTCATGGCGCCACGCTGCGGCCGGCGCCTCCGCCCGCTCTTGGACGCACCTCACAACTTGCTGAGAATGCGGGCGCGTCAGGCGTCAGGCGCGTCAGGCGTCGGGCGGCAGGCGCAGCGAGTAGCCGACGCCGCGCACGGTGTGGATGAGCGGCGGGTCGACCTCGTCGATCTTGTGGCGCAGGTAGCTGATGTACGTCTCGAGCACGCTGGCGTTGCCGGCGAACGTGTAGTCCCACACACTCTCGAGGATCTGGTCGCGGGTGAGCACGCGGCGGGCGTTCGACAGCAGGTAGTGCAGGAGCTTGTACTCCGTCGGCGTGAGCTCGATGAGCTTGCCCGCCCGCCACACGTCACGCGTCTCCTCGTCGAGCTCGAGGTCGGCGTAGCTGAGCTTGTTCGAGCCCGGCCCGAGGCCCGCCGACCGGCGCAGCACCGCCTTCACCCGCTCGATGAGCTCCTCGATGCTGAACGGCTTGGTGACGTAGTCGTCGCTACCGAGCCGGAGCCCTTCGATCTTGTCCTGGGTGGTGTCGCGGGCCGTGAGGAAGATGATCGGCACGCGGGTGGCGGCGCCCTCGGCCTGGCGGAGGCGCTTGGCCACCTCGAAACCGTCGAGGTCGGGCAGCATCACGTCGAGCACGATCAGGTCGGGCCGGTGCTGCTCGACGGACTTCAGCGCATCACGGCCCGAGCCGACGCGCTCGCACTCGAAACCGTTGTACGTGAGGCCCATCGACACCAGCTCGGTGATGTGCTCCTCGTCGTCGACGACCAACACGCGCAGTTGCCGTCCCGCATCCGACATGCCTTCACCGTATTCGGCGGAGAAACGGAGGAAGGTCACAGGACGGCCAAAGGCGCCGGGCGCATCCTCTCCTCCATGCAGCAGACACCTCACTCCCGACGTCCTCGTACCCATGCCGCCCGCCGGGCGCGCGTCGCCACCGGGGTGGTGAGCGTGGCCGCCACCCTCGGCATCACCGGGTGGATGGCCGCCGGGTACGCGGCGCCCGCGGCCACCACGGTCGCCACGACCACCCAGGTCACGGCCAGCACCACGGCGTCGCAGTCCTACTCGTCGTCGTCGTACGCCGCCCAGCCGTCCCGTGTGTCGTCACAAGCCCAGACGCAGTCCAGTGGCAGCTGAGTCGCGGTTCCGCGCCATGGGCAGCGACGCCCACGTCGTCGTCGTCGGCGACCCCGCGCTGGTCGACGTGGCCCGCGCTCGCATCGACGACCTCGAGCAGCGCTGGAGCCGGTTCATCGCCAGCAGCGAGGTGAGCCGGCTGAACGCGCGGTCCGGCGAGTGGGCGCCGGTGTCACCCGACACCGCGTTGTTGATCGAGCTGGCCGTCGAGGCCTGGCACCTGTCGGGCGGGGCCTACGACCCGACCCTGCTCGGGGCCGTGACCCGGGCCGGTTACGACCGGTCGTTCGAGTCGCTCGGCCCCGCGCCGCCGCCGCGGTACAGCCCTCTGGCGCCGGGCGCCGACCGCATCGAGCTCCGTCCCGGATCGGTGCGCCTGCCGCCGGGTGTCGGCTTCGACCCCGGCGGCATCGGCAAGGGCCTGGCCGCCGACATCGTCGTCGGCGAGCTGCTGGTGGCGGGTGCCGACGGCGTGTGCGTCAACCTGGGCGGCGACGTGCGCGTGGCAGGCGTTGGCCCGGACGGCGAGGGATGGACGATCGCCGTCCACCACCCCTGGAGCGACGTGCCCCTGGCCCGCCTCGGCATCGCCGACGGCGCGGTGGCCACCTCGACCACCTTGCTGCGCCGGTGGGAGTCGAAAGGAACGGTGCGCCACCACCTCATCGACCCGCAGACCGGGCGGCCGGCCGAGACCGACATCAACTTCGTGTCGGTCGTCAGCGGGCAGGCG
>JAFATL010000240.1 GCA_019243975.1 Actinomycetota bacterium
GGCCGGCTCCGGCTCCACCTGGTTCGTCGAGGGCGCCTACCCCGACGCCGGCCTCATAACGCGAACCGACCGGCCGTAGAGGCCGGTCGGGGTCGTTCGCTCGAGCGGGATGCTTACTTGCCCGCCCGCCGCTGCCAGCGGGTGGCCTTCAGCATCTTCTTGTGCTTCTTCTTCCGCATGCGCTTGCGGCGCTTCTTGATCAACGACCCCATGAGGGAGCACAGGGTAGCGGCGCAGGCCATACCTGGCGAACTGACGTACCGAACTGACAGTGAAAACGGGCCCTATAGGTCCCGTTTTCACTGACAGTTCGGGAGGGCGGTGCGCTCTACGCTGATGAGCACTCATTGGGGAGTCGTCTAACGGCAAGACATCTGGTTTTGGTCCAGAGAATGGGGGTCCGATTCCTCCCTCCCCAGCGAAGATGAATGCGTTCCTCTGGGGGGTTGCGGCGCGGTAAACAGGAGGTATGAGTTCGCGTCCGATGTCGGCTGTGGTGCTGGCTGCGGGCGAGGGCACGCGGATGAAGTCCGCCCGGCCGAAGCCGTTGCACGTCTTGTGCGGTCGGCCGCTCGTCTTGCACGTCATCGACGCGCTGGCCGAGCTCGACATCGACCGCGTGGTCGTGGTCGTCGGGCACGGGGCCGAGCGGGTGACGAAGGCCCTCCACGAGGACGCGCCGCTTGGCCTCGCCGTTGACTTCGTCGAGCAACACGTGCAGCGGGGCACGGGTGACGCCGTCGCCACCGCCCTCACCGGCTTCCCCGACGACGACCTGAGCGACGGCGACATCGTCGTCCTGCCCGGTGACACGCCGCTTCTGCGCCCAGCCACCCTCGCCGCCCTCGTGCGCACGCACCGGGCCGCCGACGCCGCCGCCACTATCCTGACGGCGCGCATCGAGCACCCCACCGGCTACGGGCGCATCGTCCGCGGCAAGGACGACCGCGTGCGCCGCATCGTCGAGGAGGCCGACGCCGACGACGAGGAGCGCGAGATCGACGAGATCAACACGTCGGTCTACGTCTTCCGTCGCAGCGTGCTCGCCCCGTCACTCCGACGGCTCAGCCCCGAGAACGCCAACGGCGAGTACTACCTGACCGATGTGATTGGGGTGCTCTACGACGCTGGCTACAACGTCGTGACGATGGTCGTCGACGACCCGATGGAGGCCGCCGGCGTCAACGACCGCGCCCAGCTGGCCGTGGCCGAAGCCGAACTGCGCGACCGCACCAACGAGCGCTGGATGCGACGGGGCGTCACCATGCTCGACCCCGAGCGCACCTACATCGACGCCACCGTCGAGCTGGCGCCCGACGTCACGCTGTTCCCCGGCACGCTGCTGCAGGGCCGCACGGTCATCGCCACCGGTGCCGACATCGGCCCCGACACGCGCCTGGTCGACTGCGTCGTGGGCGAGGAGGCGATCGTCGAGCAAACGGTCGGACGGCAGGCCGAGATCGGTGCGCAGGCCCGTGTCGGCCCGTTTGCGGTGCTGTCGCCGGGCACACAGGTGGCGCCGGGCACGGTCACCGGTCCATTCTTCGAGGCGGGCTACGAGGAGGGGGCATAAGTGGAATTGATCCCGAAGAAACGGCTGGAGCTGTACTCCGGCAGCGCGCATCCGCAGCTGGGCCACGACATCGCCGGCCACCTCGGGGTCGAGTTGGGCGAGCCCAACCTCAAGCGCTTCGCCAACGGCGAGATCCACTGCCGCTACAACGAGTCGGTCCGCGGCACCGACGTCTTCATCGTGCAGACCCACGCCGACCCGGTGAACGACTCGATCATGGAGCAGCTGATCATGATCGACGCCGCCAAGCGCGCGTCCGCCAAGCGCATCACCGCGGTGTGCCCCTACTACGGCTACTCCCGCCAGGACCGCAAGGCCGAGGGACGTGAGCCCATCACCGCCAAGCTGGTGTCCGACATGCTGGCGGCCGCCGGTGCCGACCGCATCGTGAGCGTCGACCTGCACTCGGGGCAGATCCAGGGCTTCTTCGACGGCCCCGTCGACCACTTCTACGCCATGCCCGTCCTCGAGGCGTGCATCCGCGAGGAGGTCGAGACGGCGCCCGTCATCGTGGCGCCCGACACCGGCCGGGTGAAGGCGGCCGAGCGCCTGGCCCGCCACCTCGATGCCGACCTGGCCGCCGTCTACAAGCGGCGCGCCAGCGGTGAGGTCAAGGCTCTGGGCGTCATGGGCGACGTGGCGGGCCGGCACTGCATCCTCGTCGACGACATGATCGACACCGCCGGCACGATCGTGGCGGCCGCCGACGTCCTGCTGAGCCAGGGCGCCAGCGAGGTGTGGGCCATGGCCACCCACGGGGTGCTGTCCGACCCCGCCACCGACCGGCTCAAGAACTCCCAGATCAGCCGGGTCGTGATCACCGACACCCTCCCGCTGCCGACCGAGAAGCAGATCGACAAGATCGAGGTGGTGTCGGTGGCCAAGCTCATCGCCGACGCCATCGACGCCGTTTTCGAGGACACCTCGGTGAGCGAGCTGTTCGGGGGCGAAAACCAGGGTTAGCCGCCCCGGAGGCCGTGTCCTAAACTGTCTCCCCCTATGGCTGAGATCGCACTTGCCGCCGAAGTCGGGCGTACGACGGGTTCGCGCGCCGCGGGGCGGCTGCGCGCCGCCGGGAAGATCCCCGGCGTCATCTACGGGCACGGCACCAGCCCCACGCCGGTCGCCGTCGACGGGCGGGCCCTGCGCAACGCCCTCACCACCGAGGCTGGCCTCAATGCCCTGCTCGAGCTGCAGCTCGACGGCACCAACCACCTCACCATGGCCCGTGAGATCCAGCGCGATCCGGTCCGTCACTCGGTCGTGCACGTCGACTTCGTGATCGTCCGCCGTGACGAGGTCATCAGCGCCGACGTCACCATCACCCTCGTCGGCGACGCCACGCAGGTGCACCGCGAAGACGGTGTGGTCGACCAGTCGATGTTCACCCTCGCCGTGCGCACCACGCCGCTCAACATCCCGCCGTCGATCGAGGTCGACGTCACCGAGCTGGCCATCGGCGACACCATCCGCGTCGCCGACCTCAAGCTGCCCCAGGGCGTGACCACCGAGGTCGACCCCGAGGAAGCCGTCGTCATCGGCCAGCCGCCGCAGGTGACTGCCGCCGACCTCATCAGCGAGGCCGAGGCCGAAGCTGTCGAGGCCTTCGAGGCGGCTGCCGCCGAAGCGGCCGAAGGCGAAGAGGGCGCCGCCGCCGAGGGCGAGGCTGCACCCGCCGAAGCCGGTGGTGGCGAGTCGGGCGGCGAGTCGGCGGAGTCTTCCGAAGGCTGACGCTGCTCCGCCGCCGCACCGGCACGCCGGCCGATCTGCTCGCCGTTGGGCTCGGCAACCCGGGAGGCGAGTACGCGGGCACCCGTCACAACGTCGGTGCCGACACCGTCGCCCTCGTCGCCAGCCGGCACGGGGAGCGGTTCAAGGGTGGTCAGGCCAACTCGCTGATCGCCGAGGTCAAGGACGGCGGCAAGCTGCTCGCCCTGGCCCAGCCCCTCACCTACATGAACGACTCGGGCCTGGCCGTGCGCGCCCTGGTGCGCCGGTTCGGCATCGACGACCTCAGCAAGCTGGTGATCGTGCAGGACGAGCTCGACCTGCCCACCGGCAAGCTGCAGGTGAAGCTCGGGGGCGGGTTGGCCGGGCACAACGGGCTGCGGTCGATCCGCGAGCACCTGCACTCCACCGACTTCGCCCGTATCCGCATCGGCATCGGCAAGCCGCCCGGCGGCAAGGAGCGGGGCGCCGACCACGTGCTGCGGCGTCCGGGCAAGCGGGAGAAGTCCGAGCTCGAAGTCGTCGTGGAGGAGGCCGCCGACGCCCTGGAATGCATCCTCGAGGACGGCGTCGAGGCCGCCATGACGAGGTACAACCGTAAGTGAGCGAGCTTGCGAGCGAACCAATGAGCACAGGCCTTTCCGCCGCGAAGCGGCGGATCACGGGTGCTTGCCGAGGCACGAGCGATGAAAGTGTTGGACCAACCGATCGAAGCACCCGTGAGTAATCGTGGTTGATGGTGGTGGCGGCCCGCTTCGCGAGCTGCCGCCTCTGCTTCGCGACGAGCCGGCCCTGGCCGGCGTCGTCGGCTCCACCAACGCTGTGTTGGCGGTGCCCGAGCCGGCGCGCGCCTTCGTCATCGCCGGGCTCGCCCACCTCAGCGGACGCCACCCGATCGTCGTCGCCGCGCCCACGGCCACCGACGCCGAGCGCATCGCCCACGACCTGCGCGCCTACCTGGGCGACGGCGAGGTCGACCTGTTCCCGGCGTGGGAGACGCTCCCGTTCGAACGGGTGAGCCCGAGCGTCGAGACCATGGGTCGCCGCCTGCGCGCCATGTGGCGCCTGCGCGACCCCGAGCGCATGCCCCGCGTGCTGGTCGCGCCCGTGAAGGCACTCATCCAGCGGCTCGGGCCCCACGTCGAGGAGGTCGACCCCGTCATCGTGAAGCCGGGCGACCGCGTCGACCTCGAGGAGCTCGTCGCCAAGCTCGTCCACACCGGCTACCGGCGCGAGTACCAGGTCGAGCACCGGGGCGAGCTGGCCGTGCGGGGGTCGATCGTCGACGTGTTCCCGTCGACTGCCGACGCGCCGGTGCGCATCGACCTCTGGGGCGACGAGGTCGACCGGCTCAGCGAGTTCGCGGTGGCCGACCAGCGCAGCACCGACGAGCTCGCGTGCGTGGAGATCTTCGGCTGCCGCGAGCTGCGGCCCACCGACGAGGTGCGCGAGCGCGCCGCCCGGCTCGTCGGCGCGGAGCCGTGGGGACGCGAGCAGTGGGAGCGCCTGAGCGAAGGCCAGATCTTCGACGGCATGGAGTCGTGGTTGCCGTGGCTCACCGAGCGCGAGCACCTATTGCTCGACCTCGTCCCCGCCGACGCCCAGGTGCTGCTCGTCGAACCGCGGCGCATGCGCGACCGCGCCGGCGAGCTGCTGGCCGAGGAGCAGTCACTGGCCCAGGCGCTCGCTCAGACGTGGGGCGTTCCCGAGACGAGCGGCTTCCCGCAACTGCATCTCGAGTTCGACCGCTTGCTGGCCCACACCGACGCGCCGGTGTGGTCGGTGACGCCCACGCCCGAAGGTCCCGACAAGCCGGCGGTCGCCGCCTCGGGGTGGGACCCGGTCGTCAACGACAGCAGCCGGCTGGTGAAGCAGCTCACCGACCTCGCCGGCAACGGCTACCGCATCGTGGTGTGCGCCGACGGCGAGGGCAGTGCCACGCGCATCCGCACCGCCCTCGGCGACGAAGGTTTCACCGCCAACGAGATCGTCGTGCAGCCGCTGGAGCGGGGCTTCGTGCTGCCCACCATCAAGCTGGCCGTGCTGGCCGAGAGCGACATCACCGGCCGCCGACGTGCCCACCGACGGGCACGGCCGCGCCCGCGCGGCGCCCAGGCGTTCTTCGAAGACCTGCGTCCGGGCGACTATGTCGTGCACCACCAGCACGGCGTGGCCCGCTACGGCGGCATGGTCAAGCGCTCCATCGGCGGCCCCGGCAGCGAGCGCGACTACCTGCTGCTCGAGTACCGGGGCGGCGACAAGTTGTACGTGCCGTCGGACCAGGTCGACCTCATCCGGCCCTACAGCGGCGGCGAGACCCCGAGCCTGAACCGGCTGGGCGGGTCCGACTGGCAGAAGGCCAAGGCGCGCGTGCGCAGCGCCGTGCGCGAGATCGCCCAGGAGTTGGTCGTGCTGTACCAGCAGCGCGTGACCTCGCCCGGGCACGCCTTCCCGGCCGACACGCCCTGGCAGCACGAGCTGGAGGAGGCGTTCCCCTTCCAGGAGACGCCCGACCAGCTCAAGGCCATCGCCGAGGTGAAGGCCGACATGGAGGAGTCCTCGCCGATGGATCGCCTCATCTGCGGCGACGTCGGCTTCGGCAAGACCGAGGTCGCCATCCGCGCTGCGTTCAAGGCGATCCAGGACGGCAAGCAGGTCGCGGTGTTGGTGCCCACGACGTTGCTGGCCCAGCAGCACTTCCAGACGTTCTCCGACCGCATGGCGGGCTACCCCGTTCGCGTCGAGGTGCTGTCGCGCTTCCTCACCCCCGGGCAGGCCAAGAAGGTGGCCGACGGCGTCCGCGACGGCACCGTCGACCTCGTCATCGGCACCCATCGCCTCCTGTCGGGCGACATCAAGTTCAAGGACCTCGGCCTGCTGGTCGTCGACGAAGAGCAGCGCTTCGGCGTCACCCACAAA
>JAFATL010000332.1 GCA_019243975.1 Actinomycetota bacterium
CCGCCGTCGACGACATACGGCGTCAGCGCACCGGCCCGGCGCACGGCTGTGCCCACGATCTCAGGCCAGCCGATCATCAGCACCGCGCCCTCCTCGGGCAGCAGCTCCAGCAGGACCTTGGCGGTGTCGTCGGCCTCCAGCTCGTCGGCTGCGTCCCACGCCTCTTCGTACGGGTTGAGCGAACAGAGCACGCGGGCGGCCAGCCACCACATGGGCGCCAGCACCCAGTGGCGGTCGACGAGCCGCCGGCACGCGGTCAGCAGGCCCGAGGGGTCGTCGCTGAACCCGGCGATGGCACCGGCCGCCTCGCGCACGAGCAGCGTAGGCCGGTCCTCCTCCGCCCGGGCGACATAGCGAAGGCGTTCGATCGGGTGCACCTCGTCGAGGCTACCCCTGCCTCCCCTACGGGAAGCCCGGCTTCCACACCATCAGGGCGACAATGACGACCAGCAACAGGTTGAGGAACATGCCGCCCGCGGCCAAGCGCTTCCCCAGTTCCTCCATGACGGCCACCTGGGGCGGCGGCCCGGAGGGCGACGCTCCTTGTGGAGGCGGGCCCATGGCGTTCAGTTCCTCCGCCGCCGCCTCCATCTTGTTGACGGCCGGGATCATCACGCCGTGCGACACGCCGATGCCGACGACATAGAGCACAAGCGACAGCCAGATCCAGGTCTGGCTGAACTTGAGCGCCTTGTCGCTGTCGAGCACCAGCAGGATGCCGAACACGGGCACGAGGTAGATCAGCTTTTCGGCCAGCAGACTGACCCGCTTGTTGGCCTGGAGCACCGCAAGACCGGTCGGGCCCTGGCGGTTCTTGCTCTCGGCCCCGTACACACCGTTGAGAACGACGGATCCGAACCCGACGATCACGGTCAGCAGGTGACATAGCAGCAGGAGCTTGTACAGCCCTGAGTTCATCAGCGACCACCTTCCGGTTGTGCTCTCAGGAACCTACCGCGGCTACCTTCTGCCGCCGTGGCTTCGAACCCGCCGCCCGATCTGGTGCTGGCCCCCCTCAACGGTGAGGCCAAGCCGGTCCGCGAGTGGCTCACGACGTTCCATCTGGCCTTCGTCGCCCTCGACCCGTTCACCAACGAGAGCGCGTGGATCCTCGAGACGGCCCTGCGGATCCTGCGGGTGTTCGACCAGGCCGATGTGCGGGTGGCGTTCCTGTGCGCGGGCACGCCCGAGGAGTGCAAGCTCTTCCTCGGCCCGCTGACCAGGGAGATCCTCACCTTCGCCGACCCCGACCGCGTGGCGGTGAAGGGGTTCGGCCTCGAGCGGCTGCCCGCATTCGTGCACCTGGCCATGGACGGCACCGTCGAGAACTCGGCCGAGGGATGGCACCCGCTCGAGTGGCGGAAGCTCGCCGATCACCTGGCCGAGGTCACGGCCTGGCGGGCGCCGCTGATCCCCGCCGCGGGCGATCCCGGCCCCTTCGAGGGCACGCCCGCACTCGTCTGAGCCGAACTGTCGGCCTGAGGGCTACTTGGCGATCCCGCCCTTGGTGAGCGACAGCACGTCGAGGGCCTTGTCGAGCTCGGCCTCGGTCATCAGCTTCTGCTCGAGGACGACCTGGCGGGGCGACTTGCCGCTGGCGGTCGACTCCTTGACCACCTTGGCCACCTTCTCGTAGCCGATGTAAGGCACGAGCGACGTCGCGATCGACGGGGACGACTCGGCGAACGCCTTCATGCGCTCGACGTTGGCCTCGATGCCGTTGACGCACTTGTCGGCGAACACGCGGCTGACCGATGCGAGGAGGCGGATCGACTCCAGCAGGTTGCGGGCGATCACCGGCAGCATCACGTTCAGCTCGAAGTTGCCGGCGGCCCCGCCGAACGCCACCGCCGCGTCGTTGCCCATGACTTGGGCCACGACCTGGCACACCGCTTCGGCGGCCACCGGGTTGACCTTGCCCGGCATGATCGACGAGCCCGGCTGCAAGTCGGGGATGCGGATCTCGGCCAGGCCGGTGCGGGGGCCGCTGCCCATCCAGCGAATGTCGTTGGCCATCTTCCACATCGACACGCCGATGGTGCGCAGCACGCCCGAGCACTCAACGAGCGCGTCCCGCGACCCCTGGGCCTCGAAGTGGTCGCGCGCCTCGGTGAGGGGCAGGCCCATGTCGGACGCCAGCTTGGTGATCACGCCCTTGGCGAACGTCTTGGGGGCGTTGATGCCCGTACCGACGGCCGTCCCGCCGAGCGGCAGTTCGGCCACGCGCGGCAACACGTTGTTGAGTCGTTCGATGCCGATCTCGATCGCCTGCGCGTAGCCGCCGAACTCCTGGCCCAGCGTGACGGGGGTGGCGTCCATCAGGTGGGTGCGGCCCGACTTCACCATCGACTTGAACTCGCGCTGCTTCTTGCGCAGCGCCTTGGCCAGGTGCTCCAGCGACGGGATCAGGTCCTTGACGATTTCGCGCGTGGCGGCCACATGGATGGCCGACGGGAACACGTCGTTGGACGACTGCGACGCGTTGACGTGGTCGTTGGGGTGCACTTCTTTGCCCAACCGCTCAGTGGCGAGCGTGGCCAGCACCTCGTTCATGTTCATGTTGGTCGAGGTGCCCGACCCGGTCTGGTACACGTCGATCGGGAACTCGTCGTCCCACTTCCCGGCAGCCACCTCGGCGGCGGCCTGGTGGATGGCGTCGGCCATGTCCTTGGGGACGACCTTGAGGCGGGCGTTCACGCCGGACGCGGCGCCCTTGATGGCGGCGAGGGCGCCAATGAGCGCTCGCTCGACGGTGAGGCCCGAGATCGGGAAGTTCTCCACCGCCCGCTGGGTCTGGGCCTGCCACTTGGCCTCCTTGGGCACCTTGACCTCGCCCATGGAGTCGTGCTCGATGCGGAACTCGTCAGTCACGAGCCCAGCGTAAGGGACGTGCCCCACATGAGAGCAATCGGGCGCCTAGCCTGTGGTCCCGTCGTGCGCCGTGCCCCCCGTGCCTCCGTCGCCCTCGCGCTGCTGTTGGTGCTTCTGGCGCCCCGCGCCGCCGGGGCCGATCCCATCGCCGACAAGCGAGCGCAAGCCGAGCGCATCGCCAGGCAGCTGGATGCCGACGGCGAACGCCTGAGCCAGCTCGACGAGCAGTACAACCAGGCGCGCCTGGCCGCCGACACCGTCAACAAGAAGGCGGCCTCGGCCAAGGCCGAGCTGGCGCAGGCCGACGCCGCCCTCACCGCCGCGCAGCAGAAGGCAAAGGCGCAGGCCGTCGACGCGTACGTGTCGGGCGGCGGGCTGGCCGCCAGCGCCCTCACGTCGCGCAACGACCTCAACGGCGATCCCGCTCGGCGCGACCAGTACGTCGCCGCCGTGGTCGGCGCGCAACACGACGCCATCGACGCGTTGAAGCAGGCGCGGTCGGAGGTCGACGCCCGCCGCGCCGACGCGCACTCGGCCCAGGCGGCGGCAAACACGGCGCTGGCCAAGGTCAACGCCAGCCGCAGCGCGGCGGCCGCCATCCAGCAGTCGGAACAGGCAACGTTGCGGGGCGTGCAGGGCGAGCTGACCTCGCTCGTGGCGGCCGAGCAGCAGAAGCGGGCGGCCGCCGACGCGGCCAAGGCCCAGGCACTGGCCGCCAAGCGGGCCACCGCGGCGGCAACGTCGTCGGGCAGCACCAAGTCGGGCTCGCCCGCCACCACGACCAAGCCCGGCAGCAGCACGCCGACCACGCGCAAGCCGTCGTCGCCGTCGCCGGCAGAGCCGAGCGGTCCGCCGCCGCCCGTCGGCCACGGCGCGGCGGCCGCCGTCGACAAGGCCAAGCAGCAGCTGGGCAAGCCGTACCAGTACGGCGGGTCCGGTCCCGACAGCTACGACTGCTCTGGTCTCACGATGGTGGCGTGGCAGGCCGGTGGCGTGTCATTGCCGCACTCGGCCGAGGCGCAGTACGGCGCCATCGCCCACGTCTCGACCAGCGCCCTGCAGCCGGGCGACCTGCTCTTCTACGGCAGCCCCATCCACCACGTCGGCATCTACGTCGGCAACGGCCAGATGATCGAGGCCCCCCAGACCGGCGAGTTCGTCCGCTATGCCTCCATCTGGCGCAGCGACCTCGTCGGCGCCGGCCGCCCCTCCTGACCCCCTCAGCAAAGCCTGCGAAGAGCGGCAAGGATGAGCCGATGCGCTACGGGCTGATGGCTGATCCGCACGGGACGATCGACGAGATGGTGGCGGC
>JAFATL010000049.1 GCA_019243975.1 Actinomycetota bacterium
TTCCTCACCATCAACTCGGTCGGGCCGACGATCATGCAGTACGGCACCGAGGACCAGAAGCAGAAGTTCCTGCGCCCGATCCTCGAGGGGAAGATGCACTTCTCCATCGGCTACTCCGAGCCGGGCGCCGGCACCGACCTGGCGTCGCTCACGACCCGCGCGGTGCGCGACGGCGACGAGTACGTGATCAACGGCCAGAAGATGTGGACCAGCCTCATCGAGTACGCCGACTACATCTGGCTGGCCGTGCGCACCGACCCCGACGTGGCCAAGCACAAGGGCCTGTCGATCCTGCTCGTGCCCACCGACGCACCCGGCTTCAAGTGGAACCGGGTCAACACCGTCGGCGGCGTCGGCACCAGCGCCACCTTCTACGAAGACGTGCGCGTGCCCGTCGAGAACGTCGTGCTCGGCGAGAACCAGGGTTGGAAGCTCATCACCAACCAGCTCAACCACGAGCGCGTGGCGCTGTGCAGCGCGGCCGGCATCCAGCAGTCGCTGCACGAGACGCGTTACTGGGCCCAGAACACCAAGCTGGCCGACGGGCGGCGCGTGATCGACCAGGAGTGGGTGCAGGTCAACCTGGCCCGCGTGCACGCCAAGGTCGAGTTCCTCAAGCTCATCAACTGGAAGATCGCCTGGGGTGTGGGCAAGGGACTCAACCCGGCCGATGCGTCGGCCACCAAGGTGTTCGGCACCGAGTTCTATACAGAGGCGTACCGGCTGATGATGGAGTGCCTGGGCGCCGAGGCGTACGTGCGCGATCCGTCGCCCGGTGCGTTGCTGAAGGGACGGCTCGAGCGTTCGTACCGCAACACGCTGATCCTCACCTTCGGCGGCGGCACCAACGAGATCCAGCGGGACATCATCGCCATGGTCGGCCTGGGCATGCCCCGGGCCCCGCGGTAGAGGGGACGAAGACATGGACTTCGGATTCACCGAAGAGCAAGAGGCCGTCCGCGACCTGGCCAAGCGCATCCTCGAAGACAAGGTCGTCGAGGAACTGCTGCGCGAAGTCGAGGCGGGCGTCGACCGCTTCGACCGCGCCGTGTTCAAGGCGCTGGCCGACGCCGGTCTGCTCGGCATCGGCCTGCCCGAGGCCGCGGGTGGCGGTGGCTACGGGATCATCGAGCAGTGCCTGGTGCTCGAGCAGGTCGGGCGCACGGTTGCGCCCGTGCCCGTGCTCGCCACCACCGTGCTCGGTGCCGCGCCCATCGCCGAGTTCGGTACGCCCGAGCAGATCGCCGACCACGTCGGCCCTGCCATCAACGGCGAGAAGATCCTCACCGCCGCGCTGACCGAGCGGCTCAACCCGAGCCTCACGCAGCCGACGACGACGGCGGCCGACGACGGCGGCACGTGGAAGCTCACCGGCCAGAAGGTGCTGGTGCCCGCGGGCACGATCGCCGACGTGGCGCTGGTGTCAGCGGCCTCGCCCAGTGGCGTGGGCGTGTTCATCGTCGACCTCAAGGGGGCGGGCGTCACCGTCACCCGCCAGGACACCACCAACAAGGACGCCGAAGCCGAGCTCGACCTCGACGGCGCCCCCGCCCTCGGCGTCCTCGGTGCGGTCGGCGACGGCGAGCGAATCATCACGTGGATCGACGAGCACGGCACCGTCGGCCTGTGCGCGCAGCAGTTGGGCGTGGTGGGCAAGGCGCTGGAGATGACGTCGGAGTACTCCAAGACGCGCGTGCAGTTCGAGCGGCCCATCGCCACGTTCCAGGCCGTGGGCCAGCGCATGGCCGACGGCTACATCGACGTCGAAGGCGTGCGCCTCACCCTGTGGCAGGCGGCGTGGCGGCTGTCGGAAGGGCTGCCGGCGGCGACCGAGGTCGAAGTGGCCAAGTTCTGGGCCGCCGAAGCCGGTCACCGGGTGGCCCACACCGCCGTGCACATCCACGGCGGCATGGGCGTCGACGTCGACTACCCCCTCCACCGCTACTTCATCGCCGCCAAGCAGATCGAGTTCACCTTCGGCGGCGCCACCGAACAGCTCCTCGCCATCGGCAAGACGCTCGCAACCGAACCGGCGTAAGCCGCCTCGGCCGAACTGACAGGCGAAACGGGACCTATAGGGCCCGTTTCGCCTGGCACTACGTGATGGTGAGGGCGTAGGCCTCGCCGTCGGTGAAGTTGTTCACCGGGACGCGGGCGACGCCGCCGACGATGGGCACCGTCAGCAGCTTCGGTGCCTCGGGCAGCAGCATGCTGCGGTTGGCGTCGGGGATGTGCTGGATGGCGACGACGGCGCTGCGGTTGCCGCCGCCGACGCGCACAGCCACGGTGAGGTTCACCGGCGGGGGCGTCTGCGACAGCGGGTCGTGGCACAGCGGGTTGACGGCGGTGGTGCACGTCACGTGGCGACCGAGCAGCACCTGCACCGGGCCGCTGCCGGCCGACAGGCGGGTGGCGAACGCGCTCAGGTGCTGGTCACTGCTCCACGTCGCCAACCGCTGCCCGAGCATGTTGGCGTAGAACGCCATCACCCAATAGCCGGGCCGGGGCGTGGAGCCGTCGTTCTCGAGCAGCCGGTCGAGGCTGGGCTCGAAGCAGCCGTCGTCACCCGGCGTCGACAGCGGGCAGCTCATGCTGGCCACGTCGACGTTGGCCTGCTCGAGGGCGGCCACGTACCCGACGCGCCACCCGGGCACGTCGATGTTGGCGGGGTACATGTATTCGTTGACGAAGATCAGCGGGTGGCCGAGCTGCGGCCGCGCCGCCAGCATCTGGCGCAGTCGCGCCACGTGACCGGGGATGGCCTCGGGCCGCCGCTCCGCCACGGGCATGTAGTCGGGCTCGGTCTCGTGCCAGGCGATGGCGTCCCAGTGCAAGCCCTCCCGCGCCGAGAAGTCGAGGAACGTCGTCATGTCGAGCAGCTCGGGCCGGGCCGGGTTGTGGCGCTCGAGGAAGCCGCTGAGGCTGGGGCCGATCACCTTGGCCGACGGGTCGGCCCGCTTCACCGCCGCGTACCCGACCTGGAACACGCGCAGGATGTCGGCGATGTTGGCGTGCACGCCGGGGGCGTAGCCGAGCCACGAGTCGGGCTCGTTCTGCACCTCCCAGAACGTCGGCGCCCACCCCTGCTGCTTGGCGGTGGCGACGAAGTTCGTCACGAAGTTGGAGTACCGGTTCCAGTCCTCCCACGGGAGCATGCCGCCGCCCCGCTGCGGGTTGTAGGTGGCGCGGATCCAGTAGTCGCTGATGATCTCGGTGGTGGTGTTGGCGTAGAGGCTGGTCTGCAGCTGCTGGCTCTGGCCGCCCGAGCCGCGCCATGAGGTCGGGCGCAGGGCGGCGATGCGGGCCGGCGACGTCGCGGAGCCGAACCCGTGCAGGAAGCCGGTGGCCTTACGCGTGGCCGGGCCTACGGCGACATCGCCGTCGACGGCGACGCACTGCTGACCCGCGTAGCAAAGCGGCGTCGCCGCGGCCGGTCGCACGTCTGACGCGAGCGACGGAATGCGCACGGCGCCCACGAATCCGAGCGCGAGCACACTCACGCCCACCGCCAACCGACGCACACGTCCCCCAACCATCAAGCGGGCAAGCGTAGAGGACCCATAGCACCCTCAGGTTTCGCCCCCCGTGGCGGCAAGACCTCCGTCGGCGTCAGGTGAGGGTCAGATGACGCGGCCCATCCACGACGCAAACAGGGACGCATACGGACCTTCTTGTTCGATGAGCTCGGCGTGCGTGCCCTGCTCCACCACGCGGCCACCGTCGACCACCGCCACCCGGTCGGCCCGGGCCGCCGTCGACAGCCGGTGGGCGATGAGTACCACCGTGCGCCCTTCGAGCAGCTTCTCGAGGGCCGCTTCCACCGTCACCTCGGTGCCGGGGTCGAGGCTCGACGTCGCCTCGTCGAGCACGACGACGGACGGGTCGGCCAGGGCGGCCCGCACGATCGACACCAGCTGGCGCTCCCCCGCCGACATGTTGCTGCCCTGCTCGCGCACCACCGCGTCGAGCCCGCCGTCGAACGCCTCGAACCTCGACGTGAGCCCGAGGTCGGCAACCGCCTTCCACATCTCGTCGTCGCTGGCGCCCGGCCGGCCGATGGCGAGGTTGTCGCGGATCGTGCCCTCGAAGAGGAAGCCCTCCTGCGGGACCACGACGATGCGGGCCC
>JAFATL010000416.1 GCA_019243975.1 Actinomycetota bacterium
ACGCCGTCCTTCTCGTGCTTGGCCTTCGCCGTCGCGCCCTCGGGAATGTGGACCGGGCACAGACCGCTGGTCTGCCCGTGCGTGCCCTGCTGATCGTGCGCCGTGCCCGGCTCCTTCTTCTCGCTGCGCACCTTCAGCAGCTCGTCGGTCCGCTTCTGGATCGCGGTGACCGCGTCCTTGTCGGTCGACGTGATCGTCACGACGATGTCCTTGCCCTTCACCTCGGCCTTCGTCGTCGAGCCGAACACCGTGCTCGGACACATGCCCGCGTGGTGCGCCATCGCCTGGTCGCCGCTGCCCATGTCGCTGCCGGCCATCGCCGCGCCGGAGCCCGTATCGCTGCCGGCCATCATGCCGCCCGCGGAGCCCGAACCGGCCATCGCCGATCCCATGTCCGCCGAGCCCGCGCCGCTGGCGACCATCGCCGCCGAGCCTGACCCCATGTCACCGCCGGTCTCTGCTTTCTTCTTCTTGCAGCCAGTGCCGAGAGCCAACGAACAAGCCAACAAAGCCATTGCGATGCGCATGGGATATCCTCCGGCCCGGATGCTACGAGGTTTTCTAGCCGCGTTCATCATCACGGCGTCGCTCTCGGCACGCGCAGACGACGTCCGCCTCCCGCCGGGCACCCGCAAAGACAGCACGGGCACCCTCGTCTCCGGCCGCGGCCTCCGCGACACGACCGACTTCATCGCAAAGGACCTCACCACCCGCGGCATCACCACCACCCAGATCGGCCCGACCCGCATCCGCGGCGCCGAGCTCACGCGCTTCATCTCGACCACGCCCACCACGCCGTGGCTCGCGATCCACATCCTGCGATCTGCCGGCAAGACCCTGATCTTCTTTGTCCCGCGGCAATCCCTTGACGAACGGGCCCCGACCCGTTAAGTCATCGGCCTCGCACTCCACTCGGGGATCGTCTAACGGCAGGACGCAAGACTCTGACTCTTGCTATCTAGGTTCGAATCCTAGTCCCCGAACCAACGAAGGCTTGACCGGTTCCACCCACGCAGGTAGAAACGCTTCTCCTTCCGGCCCCATAGTCTAGCGGTTAGGACGTCGGCCTCTCACGCCGAAAACAAGGGTTCAAGTCCCTTTGGGGTCACCAACATTACTGGACCAGCCTCTCCCTTCGCAGGGGTAGCGCGGTCGTTCGCGGGCCGAGGGCGCAGGTCGTCCGGCGTCTTCCTCAGCACGCGTGCCTATCGGATCGCGCCTACCAGCGATCTCCGCCGCCACGGCCGCCGCGATCACGGCCACCACCGCCACCACCGCCGCCACGGTAGCCGCCACCGCCACCGCCACCGCCACGTTGCTGGCGCTCCTCGGCTTCGTTCACACGGAGCGGCCGGCCGTCGAGGGTCTTGCCGTCCATGCCCTGGATGGCTTTGGCCGCTTCATCGGCGTTGCCCATCGTCACGAACGCGAAGCCGCGCGTGCGGCCGGTCTCGCGATCGGTCACGAGGTGGACATCGCTGACCGTACCGAACTGCTCGAATGCAGCACGGACGCCGTCAGCGGAGGTGTTGAACGAAAGGTTTCCAACATACAGACGAGTGTTCATCGCTTACTCAACCTGGCCCGGTGATTGGTGACACCCGCCCCACGAGGGGCCTTCGTGCTCGGAAGCGGGATCCCGAGTCTTAGCCCACCACGCACCCCATCACCTAGGGGAATCGCCATCCGACCGCTCGTCGAATCCGATGAAACGCACGCGGGCGGGTACCAACCTGGAAATCGACCTGTTCGTTCCCAGGAGAATCCATGCGCGTTCAACTCGTTCTCTCGTTCGTTGCCTTTGCGGCCGTCGGTTGCGGCGACAACACGCAGCCTCAAGTCTTGAGCGGGCGGATCGCCCCCGGGTTTCCGATGACGGTCCAGACCGTGAAGCTTCTCGAAGGAAGCCACGTCATCGCGTCGGCGCGCGTTGCCGTGGACGGCCGCTTTCGGCTATGGACGCTGCCAAAGCGCGGACTGACGCTCCACCTCGTCGGCGCCGGTCGCAGCACCGTCGTGTTCCCGCGCCAGGCGAGCGGTGGCGTCGACCGCACGTTCTCGATCGTCGGTGCCGGTGTCGACTTCGACCTCGGAGCCATCCGGTACGTGGGAACAGCGGGAACATTCGCGTTCCACACCACCGGCGATGGCGCGTGCAATGCCGACGGTCAGGATGCGAACGGCGCCGAGTGCGTCGACGACGCAAACAACAACGACTCGGGCTCGTGCGGCAACAACGACGGCGAGCAGCAGGATGGCAGCGACAGCTCCGACGGTGCGGCGGACTCGCAAGACGGCCAGGACCAGGGCGACGCGGTTGCCGAGCACAACTTCCCGTCGGACGGCTGCGCCGACGGGAATGACAACGGCGGCGATCCGCAGGACGGCGAAGGCGGAGACTGAACGTTCCCGTCGACGTGACCGCGCCTTCGTTCACCCTGCATTCACGCACAACCTGCGATGACGAGCCGATG
>JAFATL010000558.1 GCA_019243975.1 Actinomycetota bacterium
CGGCACAGGCAGAACATCATGTTCGCCTGCTGCGCGCCCGAGGTCCACACCTTCTGGCCGGTGATGATGACCTCCTCGCCGTCGACGACGCCACGCGTCTTGAGGCCGGCGAGGTCGCTGCCCGCGTCGGGTTCGCTGAACCCCTGGCAGTAGCGATCGGTGCCGTCGATGATGCGCGGCAGGAAGTAGGCCTTCTGCTCGTCGGTGCCCCACACGATGATCGAGGGGCCGACCAGCCACTCCCCCATGCCTCGCGACACGCGCGGCACGACGGCCCGCCCGAACTCCTCGTTGAGCACCGCCACCTCGATGCCGGAGAGGCCGCGCCCGCCGAACTCCTCGGGCCACGCCACGCAAAGGAACCTGGCCTCGTGCAGCTTCTCCACCCACTCCCGCACACCGGGCACGTTGCCGTAGCTGGCCCGCTCCACGTCGACGCCGATCAGCTCCTCGGGGGCGTTGGCCTCCAGCCACTCCCGCACCTCGTTACGGAACTTCTGGGCCTGGGGCCCGAGGTCGAGGGTCATCGTCATGTCGGGACGCTCCTTAGGCGCGCGGTTCGAACTGCGGGAGGTTGCGGCCGTCGGACAGCTCCTCCCACGTCAGCGAGACGGCGTCGCCGACGAGGATCGACTCGGGGTCGCAGTTGATGACGTTGGACATCACCCGCACGGTCTGGCCGTGGCCGCCGCCGGCGTCGACCTCGACCAGCGCCACCACGTACGGGACGCGGTCGGCCATGGTCGGGTTGGCGGGACGGTGCTGCACGCTGACGGCGTAGACCGTCCCGGTGCCGTTCGACTCCCGCCACTCGAGGGCGTCGGCGACGAGGCAACGCGGGCACACCTCGCGCGGGTAGAAGATCGGCTGCCCGCACGCGCCGCACCACTGCACGAGGTATCGCCGCTCGCGCGTGGCGTCCCAGAACGGGTCGGTGAGCTCGGTGGCGTTCGGCTCGATGCGCGCCATCAGAGCGCCGCCTCCGTGCCGAGGACCGACGTGGACATGCACGACAGCACCATGCCCGAGCCGTGGGCGACGGCGATGTTCGCATCCGGCACCTGGCGAGCCTCCGCTTCGCCCCGCAGCTGCCGCACGGCCTCGACCACGAGGAACATGCCGTACATGCCGGGGTGCGTGTACGACAGGCCGCCGCCGTTGGTGTTGGTGGGCAGCGTGCCGCCCGGGCCGATGTTCGTGGACTCGACGAAGGGACCGCCCTCGCCCTTGGCACAGAAGCCGAGGTCCTCGAAGTGCAGGAGCTGGGTGATCGTGAAGCTGTCGTATCCCATCAGCACGTCGACGTCGCCGGGCTTCACCCCCGCCATCTCGAACGCCTTGGGGCCGCTGATGGCGCCGGGCGTGGTGCCCAGGTCGGGCATCTGGCTGATCATCATGTGGGTGTGGGCGGTCGACGCGCCCAGCACGTACACGGGCGGCTTCTTCAGGTCACGGGCCCGCTCGGCAGTGGTGACGATGAACGCGCCGGCGCCGTCGGTCACGAGGCAGCAGTCGAGCTTGTGCAACGGCGAGGCGATCATGTCCGACGCCAGCACGTCGTCGACGGTGATGGGGTCGCGGTTCTTCGCCCGCGGGTTGAGCGACGCCCACTCGCGCGTCTTCACCGCGATGGTGGCCAGTTGCTCGGGCGTCGTGCCGTACTGCGCCATGTGCCGGCTGGCCGACAGTGCGTACCCGCCGACCGGGCCCTGCAGCCCGTAGGGAACCTCCCACTCCATCTGCGGGTTGGGCCCGCCCCACATGCCGGGGCGGCCGCGCACCTGCTCGAACTTCTCGCCCCGCCGCTTGGCCGCCGTACGGCTGGCGCGCGGCGTCTGAGCGAACACCACGAGGATGCACTCGGCCACACCTGCGGCGATCGCGGAGGCGGCGTGCTCGAGGTACACCTCGAACACCGACCCGCCCGTCATGGTCGAGTCGGTGAAGCGGGCGTTGATGCCGAGGAACTCCGCCAGCTGGATCGAGTTGCCGCTGTGGCACACGCCGTCGATGTCCGACAGCGACAGCCCGGCGTCGTCGAGCACGTCGCGCACGACCTGGGCCTCGAGGGCCCGGCCCGTCAGCTCCAGCTCACCCGTCGGCGACACCGCGTCGGTGACGCCGACCACCGCTGCCTTCCCCCGCAGCGTCATGTGGTCCTCGGCCTAGCTCGCAGCAGCGTGGGCGGCGCGGTCCTTGGCCACCTCGTCGTAGTTCTCGTAGTCCGACCCGGTGTCGTCGGCGAACTCGAACTCGAGCAGGCCGGCCTCACCCCACCGCTGTCGCAGATACCCGTTGTTCGCATCCAGCAGCCCCAGCTTCCGAACGTTGGGCACGAGCTTGGCAAAGAACCCTTGCTCGAAGCTGGCGAACTGGCTCTTGTTCATCTTCTGGGCCGCTTCCATGATCGACGGCAGGGCCTCGTCGAAGTTCACGCCCATGCGCTCCCAGATCTCCGGCGTGGTGGAGCGGGCCCGGTTGCGCATCGTGTTGTCACAGAGGAAGTCCTGGCGCTCCTTGAGCTCGGCGTCGGAGAGCTCCTGGTAGAACTCGGCCAGGCTGAGCACACCGAACGCCACGTGGCGGGCCTCATCGCTCATCACGTAGCGCAGCAGCTTCTTGAGCAGCGGCTCCTCGGTGGCCCGCAGCATCGACCCGAACGCCGCCAGCGCCAGCGACTCGATGACGATCTGCATCCCGAGGTACGCGATGTCCCACCGGCTGTCGGCCATCAGCGCGTCGATCTGGGCCTCGAGGAACGGGCTCATCGGGTACGCCTCGCCCAGCTTGGTGTGCAGGTACTTGGCGAACACCTCGGTGTGGCGGGCCTCGTCCATCGTCTGGGTGGCCGCGTAGTACTTGGCGTCGATCCACGGCACCGTCTCGACGATCTTGGCGGCGACGATCATCGCCCCCTGCTCGCCGTGCATGAACTGGCTCATCGTCGCCTTGAGCGACTCGATGCCGAGCTGCACGAACTCCTTCTCGCCCCACGTGGCGAACGGCGACCCCGGCACCTCGGCGGCGGCGCGGGCGATCTGCACGGTGAGGTTGCCCTGCGGCGACGTCTGCACCAGCTCTTCGGGGTCGACCTCGGTCGACCAGTCGAGCTCGGTCACCGAGTTCCACTGCGACGACATCGCCTTGTTGTAGAGCGTGACGAGCTGATCGCGGCTGCGGTCGTAGTTCCACAGGAAGGCGCGCTGCGCATGGTCGGTGACGTGCTTGATGGTCGCGTCGACCTCCGCGTCACTCGGCAGCGGCGGCAAGTCGGTCGTCGTCATGTGGTCTCCCGTGTCTTGGAGTTCTTGGTCTTGGAGTTCTTGTTCGTGGTGTCGCCGAAGCTGGCGACGATGCGAGTGATGAGGTCGCGCCATGCCGCCTCGTCGGGCGTGGGCATGCCCGCGCCCCGTTGCAGCAGCAGGCCGAGGTGCAGGGTGCGCACGAGATACAGCACCGCCTCCGGGTCGATGCCCGGCGCCACCGTGCCGTCGGCGATGGCCGCGTCGACCAGGGGTTGGATGCGCGACCGCCACACCGCCTGCGCATCGGCCACGGCTGCGGCCACGTCGGGCTCGCGGCGAGCGGTGACGAACGCCTCCAGCCGCACCGCCTCGTCGTCGGCCAGCGGCTCGTCCGACAGCGCTGCGCCGTAACGGATGATGTCGGCCACCCGCCGGCCCGCCACGTCCACCGGCTGCGCCGTGTGCCCCGACCGCGAGATCACGGCCTCCCGGAGCAGCTCGTCCTTCGACTTGAAGCGCCCGTACACGGCGCCCGTCGACAGCCCCGCCTCCCGGACGATGTCCTGGATCTTCGTGCCCGAGTACCCCTGCCGGGCGAACACCCGCGCCGCCGCCTCCAGCAGCTGGCTCCGCAGCGGATCCTCCTCAGGCAGCTCCATCGCCACGAATCCCAAGAATAAAAATTCTTCGCCACCCCGTCAAGCGTCGCTCGGGCGCGCCAAATCCGTTCTGGCCAGCGGATCAGCGTGTATATGACGAGATCCGCTGGCCAGAACGGATCGGGGTAGTGGAGCGGACGACGGGATTCGAACCCGCGACCCCAACCTTGGCAAGGTTGTGCTCTACCAACTGAGCCACGTCCGCGTGAGGACCGACAGGTTACTCCGCTGCAGGTGTGGAGTCAGCCTCGGTGTCAGCCTTCTTGGCCTTGGAACCGGACTTGGAGGCCGGCTTGGGGGCGGGGCGGACGGCGTCGTCGGCGGCCTTCTTGAGCTCGACCAGGGCCTCGTCGATGTGGCGGGCGATGTCCCAGACCTCGGGGACGGCGTCGCGGTCGGCGACCAGGCCGAAGTAGACGCTGGTCATGTAGCTCATCACCGTGATGTTGAGGGCGGCGCCGTCGTTGATGGGGCCCATCGGGTACAGCGCCACCATGCGGGCGCCCGCCGAATAGAGCGGGAACGGCGGGCCGGGCACGTTGGAGATGGTGACGTTGAACAGCGGCCGCACCCGCTCGAGCACGCGCGTGCGCGACGCCAGCCGGGCGGCACGGGCCGCCAACGCGGGCGCCGCGAACTCGGCCCAGTCGCCCGTCAACGTTGCCGCGCCGATCGCCTTCTCCTGCTCCTTGGCGCCCTTGGTGCCTTCGGTGATCGTGTGCAGGCGCTCGACCGGGTCCTCCACGTCGCTGGCCAGCGACACCAGCAGCGACGACACCTGGTTGCCCATGGCGCCCTTCTGCTCCTCGGTGCGCACCGAGATCGGCACCATCGCCTGCAGCGGGCCCTCGACGTTCTCGCCCCGCTCCGCGAAGTACGCGCGCAGGGCGCCTGAGCAGATCGCCAGCACGACGTCGTTGACGGTGCCACCCAACGCGTTCTTGATCATCTTGATGTCGTCGAGGTGCACCTCGGTGAACGCGAAGCGACGCCGCGGTGAGATGGCGACGTTGAGCGACGTGCGCGGCGCGCTGAAGAACCCGGGCGGCGGGTTGACGTCGGGCTGCCGGTTGCGCCGCCGGGTGTTGAGCACCGTCGAGAACGTGCGCCGCACCGCCTTGGCCGCCAGCAGGGGCTGGCGCGCGAGTGACGACAGGGCGTAGCCGACCAGCTCGATGTCGGACGGCTCCTTGTCGGGCTTCCACGGGTGCTCCTGCTCGGGCACCGGCGCCGGCTCGGGCTGCAGGTCGAGCAGGTTGACGGTGAGCTCGGCGCCCGACACGCCGTCGATGGCGGCGTGGTGCGTTTTGGTGATGCAGGCGATCATGCCGTTCTCGAGGCCCTCGACCACGTACATCTCCCACAGCGGGCGGCTGCGGTCGAGCGGGCGGCTCATCACCTCGGCGGCGAACTCGGCGAGCTCCTTCTGCCCGCCCGGCGCAGGCAGGGCAGCCCGGCGCACGTGGTAGTCGAGGTCGAAGTCGGGGTCCTCGATCCACAGCGGATGGTGCAGCTCGAAGGGGATGGTGACCAGCCGGCGCCGGAAGGGGGGCAGCAGCGGCAGGCGGTCGCGGACGAGGTCCTTGACCTTCTCGAAGTCGTAGCCCTCGGGCACGGTCGAGGGGTCGAAGATGCCGGTCGACGCCACGTGCATGTGGTTGGTCGGCGTCTCCATGTACAGGAAGACTGCGTCCAGGCCGGTCAAACGCTGCATGGAGAAACCCCCGATTCTCGGACGGCGAGCGACCCAGGCTAGTGGGTCATTTGAGGAGTTTCGAAAGCCGCCGGTCGGCCAGGGGTTTGCCCCCGGTCTGGCACGTGGCGCAGTACTGCAGCGATTTGGTGGCGAAGCTGACCTGGCGGACGACGTCGCCGCACTCGGGGCACTTCTCCCCCGTGCGGCCGTGCACCCGCATGTTCGACTTCTTGTCGCTCTTGAGCTCCGTGGCCGCCATGCCCGACGACCGCTCGACGGCCTCTTGCATCACCGTGCGCAGCGCCTCGTGCAGCGTGGCCACCTCGTCGGGGGTGAGCTTGTCGGACTGGCGGAACGGCGACAGCTTGGCCAGGTGCAGCGCCTCGTCGGAGTAGGCGTTGCCCACGCCGGCCAGCACCCGCTGGTCGGTGAGCACGCTCTTGATCTGGCCCTTGTGCTCGGTCAGCAGCTCGGCGAAGGCGTGCACGTCGAGGTCGTCGGACAGCACCTCGGGCCCGAGGGTGGCCACGTGCTCGATCTCCATCGGGTCGTTCACCACCCACACCGACAGGCGCTTCTCCGTGCCCATCTCGGTGACCTCGAAGCCGCCGCCACCGTCGACGCCGACGCGCAACGCGAGCGGACCCCGGCCCGGCTTGGCCCGCGCCGTGCCCAGCTGGTCGCGCCACTTCACCCAACCGCCGCGCGCCAAGTGGATGACCATCGTGTACGGGTCGATACCAAGCAGCAGGTACTTGCCCCGCCGCCCGCAGCCGGTGATCTTCAGGCCGACGAGCTTGTCCACGGGCGGGTCGTAGGTCTTCAACGCGGAGATGGCGGCCACCTCGACGCGCGTGATGGTGTGGCCACTCGCCTGCTCGGTCAGGAACTTCGAGAGGGCCTCGACCTCGGGTAGCTCAGGCATGAGCCACCCGAGGATTACTCCGTGCGCCTCCGGCGCAACGAGGGAGCTCGGGCATGTCTCGTTACTTCCCGGTGTGGCCGAAGCCGCCGCCCCGTTCGGACGGCGGCAGCTCGTCGACGGGCGTGAACGACGCGTGCTCGACCCGCTGGATCACCAACTGGGCGATGCGGTCGCCACGCGTGACCTTGTAGGGCTCGGTGGGGTCGGTGTTGACGAGCAGCACCTTGAGCTCGTCCCGGTAGCCGGCGTCGATGAGGCCGGGCGTGTTGAGACAGGTGACGCCGTGGCGCAGGGCGAGGCCACTGCGGGGCTGCACGAACCCGGCGTACCCGTCGGGGATGGCCACGGCCACGCCGGTCGGGATGAGGGCGCGACCGCCGGACGGCTCCAACACCGCGTCCTCACGCGCCACCAGGTCGGCGCCCGCGTCGCCCGCCCGCGCGTACGACGGCAGCGGGAGATCGGGGTCGAGCTGCCTCACCGTCACGTCCAGCACGACAGCCAATCTACGATCCGCATGGTGCTTGTGTGGATGGACCTGGAGATGACGGGGCTC
>JAFATL010000098.1 GCA_019243975.1 Actinomycetota bacterium
GCCAGCGGGGAGGTGTGAATGGAGAGGACTGCGAGTCGACGCACGATGGCGTGAACCCTACCCAGCGCCCGATTCTTCCGATCCGGTCGAGGCAGATGCCCCAGTCGGCTCGGCGTCAGCCGCCGAGGACGGCTCGTCCTCGACGTCGGTGAGGGCCGTGGCCGGCGAGACGGGCTGGTCGTCGTTCTCGTGGCGGAACGACAGGTAGACCTTGATGAGCGTCTGCTTCTGGTCCTCGGTGAGGAAGGAGTCGCGCAGGATCTCGCCGACCAGGTCGTGCTCGATGTCGCGCTCTTCGAGGATGCCGGCCCGCACGTAGAGGGTCTCGGCCGAAATGCGCAGGGCCTTGGCGATCGACTGCAGGATCTCAGCCGACGGCTTGCGCAGGCCCCGCTCGATCTGGCTCAGGTACGGGTTGGAGATGCCCGCCAGCTCGGACAGGCGCCGCAGCGACAGCCGCGACGAGCTGCGCTGCTCACGGATGAACTCCCCCAGGTCGCGCCAGCGGTCCGGCAGCTCTTTCACGAGTTACCAAGCTACGCGACTCCCGCAAGCGGGGTGTATTCCGACTACATGGTTCGCTCCCTGACGGTCGCTCACTGTCGGCCTGCTCCTGGCGTCGCGACGGCCGACCGGCGGGCACGACAGGGTGGGTCGACAGCGAGTCGGTTGCCCGCCGCTCAGCAGCAAGCGTCGTCCCTCGCCCGCTGGCTATCCGGTGGGTTCTATGCGGAGCTGTTCGCAGAGGGGGACGAAGGCGGCGACGACGTCGGGGTCGAACTGGGTGCCGGCCATCTTGGTGAGCTCGGCCGCCGCGTGCTCGAGGGGCAGGGCGGCGCGGTAGGGCCGGTCGGTGGTCATGGCGTCGAAGGCGTCGACGACCGAGAACACCCGCGCCGGGAGCGGGATCTCCTCCCGCTTGAGGCCGGCCGGGTAGCCCGACCCGTCGAACATCTCGTGGTGGGAGCGCACGATCTCGCCCGCGTTCTTGAGGAACGGGATGCTGGCCACCATCTGGTAGCCGATGAGCGGGTGGGTGCGCATGACGCGCCACTCGGCCGCCGTGAGCGGTCCCGGCTTGCCCAGGATGCGCTCGGGCACGCCCACCTTGCCGGAGTCGTGCAGCAGGAAGCCGTACTGCGCGTCGGGGTAGTCGTCGTGGATACCCAGGGCCCGCATGAGGGCGACGCCGTACACGCGGCACCGCTCGAGGTGCTGGCCCGTGTACGCGTCCTTGGCCTCCACTACGAACGCCAGCGACCGGATGGTCTCGAGGTACGCCGTCTGCAGCGTGTCGAGTGCTTCCTCGAGCTCGCGCGCCCGCGCCTTCTCCCGCTTGTAGGCGGCGACGGCGTCCTGGGCGAACCGGCGAGCCTGGTCTTCCAGCTCGTCGGGCCCCAGCCGCGGGTACGCCGGCTCCGTCACACGTTCTCCGGCACTAGGCGGCCATCAACTCTTCGACGAGGTCGAGCAGCTGGATCGACGAGAACGGCTTGGTGAGGAATGCGTCGGCCCCTTCGGCCCGGCAGCGCTCTTCCAGTTCCGGGTCGTCGCGCGCGGTGAGGATGATGACTTTCACGTTGTCGTGGTCGAGGCGCCGGCACACCTCCACGCCGTCGACACCCGGCATCATGATGTCGAGCACCACGACCGAGGGCTTCTTGCTCGCGATCATCTCCAGCGCCTGCTCGCCGCCCTCCGCTTCGACCACGTGGAAGTCGTCGGCTTCCAGCACCGTGCGGACCAGGCGCCTGATCATCTCGTCGTCGTCGACCACCAGCACGACGCGGTCGCCGTCGCTCACGACGAGAGGAGCCCTTCCACCGTGGCCTCCCCCTCCTTGTAGCGGCGCACGACCTCCTCTTGGAGGGCGTCGATGCGTTCGTGCACCTTGCGGCGGCGCTCCGAGAGATCTTGCTCGAGCCCGCCCAGCTTGTCGGCGAGGCTCCGGACGGCGTCGTCGTCCATGTCGCCCAGGCTGGCCAGGCTGTTGGCGTCGGCCGCCGCCTCGATCTCGGCCACGTACTCGTCGTCGCCCGCGGGCGCCAGCAGCTGCGAGAGCCGGCCGTAGCCGGGTGAGCGCACCCGCTCGGCCAGGATGTTCTTGAGGTCGTCGACCAGGGCCGACTGGTCGGAGACCTCGCCCCCGGCCCGGCGCCGCAGCTCGGCACCCACGATGTCGAGGCGGCCCTGGATCAGGCGCCGCTCCATCGACAGGGCTGCCTCCACCGTCTGGCACTCCCCCCGCTTGGCGCGCACGACCTCCAGAGGGAGTTTGCGCAAGTCGTCGAGGTACCCAGCCGCGAGCACGTCGTCGAAGGTCGCCATCGCTGAGATGGTATCGGTGATGCTCCCGGCTTGGTTCGCCCCGCGCTAGGTTGCGCGCTCAAAGGGCAGCATCACAAGGGCAGCACGAGAGCTGGAGGGCCCATGCTGGCAACCGTTGAACTCTTCACCCGGACGGGCGGCATCATCCTGTCCCGTTGGGGTCATTTCCTCGCAGGCATCACCTGGATCGGCCTGCTCTGGTACTTCAACTTCGTCCAGACGCCGTCGCTGGCGCAGTTCGAGGCCGGCCCGCGCGTCGAGCTGCAGCGCAAGCTGCTGGGCCGGGCGCTGTGGTGGTTCCGGTGGGGCGCCATGTTCACCGTGCTCACCGGCATCATGATCCTCGGCTTCCAGAAGAACTTCGACGGCAACTACATGAAGTCGGGGCCGGGCCTGAGCATCTCCACCGGCATCCTCTTCGCGCTGATCATGTGGGCGAACGTGTGGCTGGTCATCTGGCCCAACCAGAAGGTCGTGATCGCCAACGCCGACCGCGTGGCGGCGGGCCAGGAGCCCGACCCCAACGCCGCCAGCGCGGGACGTAAGGGCGCGCTGGCCTCGCGCACCAACACGCTCTTCTCGATCCCGATGCTGTTCTTCATGGCCGCCACGTCGCACTTCGCGCCGGTGTTCGACACCAGCAAGGGCAGCCATCGGGGCATCTACTACATCATCGTGCTCGTCATCGCCGCCTTCTTCGAGCTCAACGCCCTCGGCGTGCTGGGCGGCTACGCGCCGAGCCCGACGCGCAAGTTCCTCGACGACCACAGGCAGACCATCGCCGTGGGCGTGGGGATCTGGATCGTGCTGATGATCGCCTGGCAGGTGCTCTTCACATGAGCAAGCGCATCTTGGCGACGGTGATCGTGGCCGTCGCCTTGGCGGGCTGCGGCTCGTCCTCGAAGAAGAGCGCGTCCCCGACGACCACCGCAGGCGGCCCGCCGGCGGCCGCGACCATCGTTCTCAAGAACATTTCGTTCAACCCGAAGGACGTGAGCGTCAAGGTCGGCGACACCGTCGAGTGGAAGTGGGACGACGGCGCCGTCGCGCACAACGTCTCCGGGCCCGACTTCAAGAGCTCGGTGCAGACCAAGGGCACCTTCCGCCACACGTTCGCGGCGCCGGGCGACGTCAAGTTCGAGTGCACGTTGCATCCCGGCATGACCGGCACCGTCCACGTCGCCTGACGCTGCTCTAGGGCTTCAGCAACACCAGCGAGGCGGCGGCCCACACCGGGCCGGCCACCAGCAGCGAGTCGAGCCGGCGCACCGCCTGGGCGGCGCCGCCGCGCTCGCCGAGGATGAGCGAACCCGCAACGGGACCGAAGGGGGCCAGCACGGCGGCGATCGCGCCCAGGATCCACGGGCTGGCGCCCGTGAACGGCGGCACGAAGATGGCGGCGACCAGCAGCGTCACGGCGCCAACGAAGGCAGCGCCGGCGGCCGGGCCTTCCCACACATTCGATGCGCCGGCCCCGACGACGTAGGCGCTGGCGTCGTACACGCCGACCATGGTGAGAAGCACGAGCGTGGGCACCAGCCCGCGCTGGCGGGCGATCACCGGTGCGGCGGCCGCCATGCCCAAGCCCAAGGCGAACGCCACCGTGAGCCCGGAGTTGTCGCGAGCGCGCCGGCGGGCGGCGGACACGGGGAGGAGTGGCGCGAGCAAGGCGGCGACCACGACGACACCAGCGGCAACCGCGAGGCCAATGGTGCCGACGGCGGTGCCGATCGGGATGAGGGCGGCGCCGAAAACGACGACCGGCGCGGTGGGCCGGACGGGTCGCTTGCGCCACGACCGCACCACCTGGCCCGCGGCGACCAGGGCCACCACCGCCAGCCACGCCGCCAGCACGAACTTTCCGATGACCGCCGCCGTCACCGTGACGACGGCCCACGCCAGGGCCATGCGCACGTGCGGCCCCTCGATCTCGGGCACCAGCGCCAGCTGCCGCAACGCCGAGGGTTCACGTTCCGGCTCCGGTTCACCTTCGAGCTCCGCTTCCGTCTCGGTTTCCGGTGCCGCGACCACCGCCAACGCGGTGGCGCCCGCTGCCTCTTCCGTTCTGGCACCCCGATCCGGTAGCGGGCTACCCGATCGGGGTGCCAGAACCGTGGGGGCGGTGACGGCATACGCCGCCGGACCGTCGCGGCCGATGAAGGGGCCGGCCGACTCGACGTACTCGTAGAGGGTGGGCAGGCCCGCGTCGGGGCCCGACCACGGCGGGGTCTCCGGGTCGAGCCACTCGGGCGCGATCACGGCCGCGTCATCCACCGGAGACAGGCGGCAGCACGGCCACCTCGTCGGTTTCTGCGACGAGCGTGGCATCCACCGCCGGTTCGCCGTTCACCCACACGCGGCTGGTGGCCAGGACGTCGCCGAACCCGGTGCCGAAGCGCGCCGTCGCCGCGCGCAGCACCTCCTCGACCGTCCCGCCCTCGACGTCGGCCGCACCTACGCCGGCGGCTTCGCGCGCCGCTGCGAACAGGCGCAGCCGGGCCAGGTCAGGCCTCGATCTCGGCCCGGCCGTTGGCGATGACCAGGTCGCCGTTGCTGTGCGCCTCGTAGACATAGACCTTGCGCCCGTCCTGCTCGCCCGCGTCGTAGATCGTGGTCACGACGTCGTTGCCCGGGAACACGTTCTTGGAGAACCGTACGGCCAGCCGCTTGACCCGGGACGGATCTCCGTCGGCGACCGTCTTGATGATGGCCTGGCTCGTCATGGCCATCGTGCAGAGGCCGTGGGCGATGATGCCGGGGAGGCCGACGCTCTTGGCCATGGCGTCGTCGACGTGGATCGGCATGGTGTCGCCCGACGCGTCGCGGTAGCGGAACGTCTGGTCGTCGTCGACGTGCACGGTGAACTCGCCGACCTTGTTGGCGCGCGCCTCCTCGGGCAGCGTGTGGTCGGGCTTGTCGGGGCCGCCGCTCTCGCCGTCACCCATGCCGCGGATGAACATCGTCACGTACTCCTCGAGCACGGGGGCGCCGCTGTCGTCGACGCTGTCGACGCGAATCGTGTAGCGAGTGCCGGAGCCACTGACGCGCACGCTGTGCGCCTGCGAACGGCTGGTGAGCTTCATGCCCGGGACGAGCGGCTGGTGGAAATGCATGTCCTGCTCGCCGTGCACGATCATCATCAGCGCCTCGGTGGGCACGATCTCGGGGATGGCGAGACCCATTGCCTGCCACGTGGGGACGACGCCGAAGACGGGCGGCGCGTACTTGCCCGACTCGTACGCCGGGTTGTCGTCGTTGGTGGCAGCGGCGTACGCCTTGGCCCGGTCGGCGTCGATCGTCTCCGTCACCGCGTCGTACGTCGTGCCCAGCTTCTCCAACGGCAAAGCCATGTGTGGGGTCTCCCTTCCCGTCCGGGGCGGCAGGCTACTTGACCGCCCGGTCAACGGGCCAAGAGTCTGGGGGCGTGCCGACCCGTCTCCTGCTGCTGCGTCACGGCCAGTCGGTGTGGAATGCGCAGGGCCGGTGGCAGGGCTGGGCCGACCCGCCGCTCTCACCGTTGGGCGAGGCGCAGGCCACCGCCGCCGGCCACCACCTGGCCGGCATGGGTTTGCAGCGCGTGGTGACGTCCGACCTGCAGCGAGCGCGCCGCACCGGGGAGCTCATCGCCGCCGCGCTCGGCCTCGGGTCCGTCGAGGTCGACGGCGGGCTCCGCGAGCGCGACGTGGGCGACTGGAGCGGGCACACCACGGCCGAGATCGAGGAGCGGTGGCCGGGCCAGATCGACGCGTGGCGCCAGGGCCGGCTGCCGAGCCCGCCCAACGGCGAAGGCGACATGTCGCCGCGGGTGATGACCGCCCTCGAGCGCCTGGTGGCCGAGGGCGGGACGTGGTTGGTCGTGACCCACGGCGGGGTCATCCACGCCGTGGAGCGGCGTTTGGGCGCCGAGCCGACGCCGATCTACAACCTGTGCGGGCGCTGGCTGGAGGTGGGCGACGGGCAGCTCAGGCCGGGCGAGACCGTCGTGATGCCCGAGGTCGACGGGCCCACGACAGTGCTCTGAACGCGATCGCGACCGCCAGCACGGCCAAGCCGACCTGGGGCCCGCCGCCGCCGGTGGCGGGGATCTCGCCGGCGTGGGCCGGGAGGGTGGCGCCGGCGGGAGCAGCCGCGAACCGGTAGGAGTACAGGCCTCGGCCGAACGTGGCCGCCAGCACGGTGTCGGGGTCGCCCGGCTTGAGGGCCAGGGACACCACGGGGGCGCTGGGCAGGCCCGAGCCCAGGAGGCTGAACGTGCCGCCGTCGGGCGTGGGCGACGCGAACACGCCGACATCGGTGGCGACGAGCAGTTGCTTGCCGCGCAGCACCGACCAGTACGTCGGCGCGTCGGGGAGGTTGCCCGACAGATCGGTGAAGTGGTCGCCGGCGTCGGTGGACCGGTAGACGTGGCCCTTGCCGATGCGGCTGGTGTCGTCGCCCAGGGCACCGGGCAACAGCCAGTCGCGCGAGTAGTCGGCGAGGGTGACGTAGATCGTGTGCAGGTCGGTCGGGTCGATGCGCACCGACGTGATCAACCGCTGGGGCAGGCCCTGGGCCTTGGCGATGTGCCAGCCGTCGCCCGCGAGGGGCTTGCCCGGCTTGTCGCCGCCCACGTTGGTGGCGATGCCGAACGTCGGGTGGGTCATGCGCAGGGCCTCGCAGGTGCCGGCGCAGAAACCGATGTACCCGGCGTTGTTGCGCACGTCGACCGCCGACGCCGAGTTGTCGGCATCGTCCGGCGGCGTCGAGGTGGCGTTGGCGTCGCCCGGGTGCTTGGCCGTGCCCAGGTCGTAGACCTTCTGCCACTGGGTCGCGGCGTCGATGAACACGCCGTCGCTCGACGAGTTCGTCTTCGGTCCCGCCGTCGTCTCCTGCACGTCGCGGCCGGCGATGAGCAGGTGGTTGGCGTTGAGCGGGTCCATGGCGAAGGGCGCCGAGAACTGCGCGCCCGTGAGGCTCGGATCGATGTTGGTCCACGTCTTGCCGCCGTCGGTCGTGACCGACATGGCGCCGTAGGTGACCTCCTCGTAGGCGACGTCGCTCTTGTCCGGGTCGACCGCAGAGAAGAAACCGTCACCGCCGAACACGCGCCGCACCGTGCCGTCGGCCGTGACGCGCATTTCGCCGTTGTCCTGCAGGCCCGCGTAGGCAACGCCGTCCTTGGCCACGGCAACGCCGTACGGCTGCAGCGTGCGCAGGCCGGTGTTGTTGCCCTTGCCCCACGCGGTCTGGGTGTAGTCGCCCCCCTCGCCGATGTGCTGCGCGTTGAGGCCGCCGTCATGGCCCACGACGAGCGTCTCGCCGCCCCCGCTGGCGTCGGGCACGATCATCATGGCGTGCTGGTCGGGGTGCGTCGTGTTGACGGCCGTGGGCGGGTTGCTGAGCGGGCAG
>JAFATL010000754.1 GCA_019243975.1 Actinomycetota bacterium
GGCACGGGCACCCCGTGGGCTACGCCCACCTGACGCGCGGCCCCTCCACCTGGGCGCTCGAGTTCGTCACCGATCCGCACCACCGCATTCCCGGCAACACCATCGGCCACGACCTTGTGGCGGGCGCTCTCGAGATCGTCGGCCTCGAGGGGGGCGGGCACGTGCACCTGTGGGTGAGCAAGCCCCGGCCCGAGCACGACGAGATCGCCACCGCCCTCGGCCTCACGCGCGGCCGCGAGCTGTACCAGATGCGGCGGCCGCTCCCGTTGGCCGAGACCACCGACCTGCCCGTGCGCGCCTTCGTCGTGGGCGAGGACGAAGAGGCTTGGCTGGAGGTCAACAACCGCGCGTTCGACTGGCACCCCGAACAGGGTGGGTGGGACCTCGCCACCATCAAGGCGCGCGAGAACGAGCCGTGGTTCGACCCCGCCGGCTTCCTCCTGCACGAGCGCGACGGCCGGCTGGCCGGGTTCTGCTGGACCAAGGTGCACGACGACCACACGCCGCCGCTCGGCGAGATCTACGTGATCGCCGTCGATCCCGACTTCCAGAAGCACCACCTCGGGCGCGACTTGGTGGTGGCCGGCCTCGACTCACTCGCGCAACGCGGCATCACCGTGGGGATGCTCTACGTCGACGCCACCAACGTGCCGGCGGTGAAGCTCTACGTCGACCTCGGGTTCAAGGTCGACCACGTCGACCGGGCCTACGTGACCGACGTGCCCAGCGCCTTGCCGACGCCGTAGGTGAGGGCGGCCGCCGCCGCCACGACCGCCAGCTGCCGCGCCGCCGACAACAAAGCCGGTCGGCGGGTGAACCGGCTCAGTGCCGCGCCGACGACGACCGCCGCGACCGCACCGATGATGACGGACGCCAGCACGGCGCCGTCGCCCCGGCCGAAAAACCACGGTACGAGCGGCACCAGCGCCCCGACCGCGAAGGCGAGGAACGACGAGATCGCGGCCTGGATGGGTGAGCCCAGTGACTCCGGGTTGATGCCGAGCTCCTCCCGCGCATGCGTCTCCAGGGCCAGATCGGGATCGCGGTGCATCTCGGTGGCGAGCTTCTCCGCCGTCTCCCGGTCGACGCCGCGCGAGCGGTAGATGGCGACGAGCTCGCGTCGCTCGCTTTCGGGGCGGCGGTCGATCTCGCGTCGTTCGAGGTCGAGTTCGGCCTCGAAGAGCTCGGTCTGGGCCCGCATGCTGAGGTACTCCCCCGCCGCCATCGAGAACGAGCCGGCGATGAGCCCGGCCAGGCCGGCCAGGCGCACGAAACCCGACGTCGGGCTGGCCCCGGCGATACCGAGAATCAGCGAGACGTTCGTGGTGAGGCCGTCGCTGATGCCGAAGACGGCGGCGCGCGCCGCACCGCCCTGGATGTCGCGATGGTGATGCTCCAGCGGCGAGGCCACACGGCGAAACTACCAGCGGACCCGGGCGTAGCCTGACGTGATGCCGTCCCGGTACGACCTCTCCGTTGACGAGGTCGCGTCCCTCGTCGCCGATCAGCCCGCCTACCGGGGCCGGCAGCTGTGGGACGGCCTCTACCGGCGCCTGCTCGAACCGGCCGATCTCACCGACCTGCCCGCCGCCCTGCGCAGTCGTCTGGCCGCGGAGCCGTCACTGCGCCCGGCGTTGTCGCTCGCCTCCGAGGTCGCGACGTCCGACGGCGACACGGTGAAGTGGCTGTGGCGCCTCGACGACGGCGCCGCCATCGAGACCGTGCTCATGCACTATCCGGGCCGCACAACGGTGTGTGTGTCCACCCAGGCCGGT
The DNA here is from genome assembly GCA_019243975.1 of Actinomycetota bacterium. Classification (GTDB taxonomy): domain Bacteria; phylum Actinomycetota; class Acidimicrobiia; order Acidimicrobiales; family JAFATL01; genus JAFATL01. The sequence continues at coordinate 1,776 of JAFATL010000754.1, forward strand.
TGTGCGATGGCGTGCGGGTTCTGCGCTACCGGCCAGGCCGGCTTCGAGCGCCACCTCACCAGTGGGGAGATCGTCGAGCAGGTGATGCGGGCGGCCCGCCGGGCCCACGAGACCGGGCGGCGCGTCTCGAACGTCGTGTTCATGGGCATGGGCGAGCCCCTCGCCAGCTACGAGCGCGTGTGGGCGGCAGTGGAGCGGCTGCACGACGACGTCGGCATCTCCGCCCGCCACCTCACGTTGTCGACGGTCGGGCTCGTCCCCGGCATCAATCGCCTCGCCGGCGAGCGCCTCCCGGTGAACCTGGCCGTGTCGCTGCACGCCGCCAACGACACGCTGCGGAACGAGCTGGTGCCGATCAACAAGCGGTGGCCGATCGACCACCTCATGTCCGCGTGCCGGTCCTACCTCGACGCCAAGGGCCGGCGCCTCTCGTTCGAGTGGGCGCTCATCGACGGCGTCAACGACCGCACGTCCGACGCCGCCGAGCTGGCCACCCTCGCCCGGGAGCTCGGCGCCCACGTCAACCTGATCCCCCTCAACCCGACGCCCGGCTACCCCACCCGGGGGACGTCGCCTGCGGGGGTGCGCCGGTTCCGCGACCAGCTCGTCGCACTCGGGGTGAATGCGACCATCCGTCGCAACCGGGGCACCGGCATCGACGCCGCGTGCGGCCAGCTGCGCGCCGGCCATGACGTGCGGTTGGCCCGCGCCCGCTGAGAGACTGGAGACATGCAGACCCGACGCTGGACCAACCAGGGCCAGCCCCAGACCCTCCAGATCGCCGTGTTCCTGCTCTACATCCGCTCAGGGTTCGCCCTGATCTTCGGCCTCGACCCGTCGACGGGCGTGCTGGCCGGCAGCAGTCACACGTTGTTCCTCTTCCTGCGTGTCTTCGTGATCGCCGGCGGCGTGGCCGCCGGCTACTTCATCGCCAACGAGAAGAAGTGGGGTTACTACCTCGGCGTGGCGGTGGCCAGCGTGGCGCTGCTGGGGCGCCTCTACGTCGGCGTCCGCTTCCACATCAGCCCGCTGAGCTACGACGCCGTCGGCTTCCTCTTCGACGTGGCGCTGGTGGCGCTGCTGCTGCACAACCAGACGCGGGAGTACACCCGCATCTGGTTCAAGTGATCACCTGAAATTCGGGATCACCTTCTCGGCGAAGAGCCGGACGGTGGTGTCGTCGGGGTAGTCGCTGCACCACGGCATGAACGACGTGCAGCCGAGGTCGAGGTAGGTCTGCACCTTCTCGCACACCTCGTCAGGGGTGCCGATGAGGTTGCCGGCCCGCCACGAGGCGAACTCTTCACCCCACAACGACTTGGTGCCGATGGCCTCGAGCTCGGCGTCGGTCTCGCGGATCATGACCTCACCGGAGATCGTCTTCTCGATCTCGTCGTAGTCGCGACCCACGTCCTTGCAGTGGTTCTTGAGCACCTCCGCCTTATGGGCCCACTCGTGGGGCTTGCCGCCGAAGTTGGCGCGGTCGGCCAGCCGAGCCACGACCTTCAGCGTGAGCTGCTCACCTCCGCCGCCGATGAGGATCGGCGGATGCGGCCGCTGCACCGGCTTGGGATCACACTGGGCCCCGGCGACTGCGTAGTACTTGCCCTCGAACGTGGCGTCCTTCTCGGTCCACATCGTGCGCACGATCTCGACGCACTCGCGCAGCATGCCGATGCGCACCTTGGGCGCCGGGAACTCGTAGCCGTAGGCCTTGTACTCGTGCTCGTACCAACCGGCACCGATGCCCCAGTCGAGGCGGCCGCCGCTCATCACGTCGACCGTCGACGTCATCTTGGCCAGCAGGGCCGGGTTGCGGTAGCTGTTGCACCCGACCATCTGACCGAGCCGGACGCGCGACGTGCGCTGGCTGATCGCCGCGATCGTCATCCAACACTCGAACACCGCCTCGTGCGCAGGCCGAGGCACGTTGTGGAAGTGGTCGTACGTCCACACGCTGTCGTAACCGAGCTCCTCGGCCAGCACGGCGATCTCCACCGCCTTCGCCCACTTGGCCTCGTCGCCCTCGATCGACGACAGCTCCATCTTCCAGCCCTGCGGGATGAACACTCCGAACGTCGGTTTCTGCGCCATGCGTCGATCCTTCCACGTCGGGCCTCAGTCGACGCAGGCCGTCCTCAATCGCTAAGTGGCAGAGAGGGTCGTCCGCACCGGACCGCCCGCTACGGGAAGGCCGAGATGGACGTCGTGGTCGTCGACTCGGTGGTCGACGTCGTCGACTCGGTGGTCGTGGTGACGTCGGGACCGGCGCCGCCGATGACGGCGTCGGGGCGCAGGTCGAGGAACACGTTGGCGGCCGCGTCGCCGAGGAACACGACCGACTGACCGCCGGCGGTCCCGACCTTGCCAGGTACGACCACGTTGTTGAGTACCGACGGGTTCAGCCGGCGCGCCAGCGCGCCCAGCCGGGTGAGGTCGCTCATGCCCATGTCGAGGTCGACGTGGCGCAGCAGCACGCGGATCCACGTCTCGAGGCCGTCCTCGTCCCCCACCTCGGCGCGCATC
>JAFATL010000064.1 GCA_019243975.1 Actinomycetota bacterium
GGCCCGCACGTGCGCGTGTTCCAGGGCGACGGCACCTCGACCGGTCCCGGGTGGTTCGCCTACGACGGTTCGTTTACGTCAGGGGTGCACGTCGCCGCCGGGCTCGGATGAGCCCCGCGGCGGCTGCTCCGACGCACCCACCTGCCAACCGGCGGCGCTGATCCCGCGCTGCTCATAGAAGAGACAGCCCTCCGGGCACGCGAACGGGTCGATCTCGTTGGCGTCGAGGCGGCAGCGCTGGATCTTGTCGCCGGCGCCCGTCGAGCGCATGGCGTAGTGCCGGCAGTCCTCCTTCACACCCACGATTCCATCGTCGCGCCGTAGGCGCGCGAAAGGGTGCCGCCTCATCGCTCGGTAGATTCGCGGTGTCGTGGAACCGCACCCCGTATCGACGCAGGACCTCGTGCGCTGGGCCGAGGCGCTGTCGGGCATCGCCCGCACCGGGCTGGGGTTCACCCAGAGCCTGTACGAACGGGAGCGGTTCGAAGAGGTGCTCAAGGTGGCGGGCGACATCCGCGCCGCCGCCGGTGCTGAGGCGGAGGCCGAGGTGCTGGTCGAGGAGTGGATGTCGCTGGTCGGGGAGGGCGTGCCCGGCTACGTCACGCCCAAGGTCGCCGTCGGCGCCATCGTCGGCAACGACAAGCACGAGCTGCTGCTCGTGCAGCGGGCCGACTCGGGCGTGTGGCTCTACCCGACCGGATGGGCCGACGTCGGTTACTCGGCGTCCGAGGTCGTGGTGAAGGAAGTACTCGAGGAGACGGGCATCGAGGTCGAGCCGGTGCAGATCGTCGCCGTCCTCGACGGGCTGCGCCTCGGCTTCACCCGCATCCCGCTCTACTCGCTGGTGTTCCACTGCCGCGTCGTCGGCGGCGAACTGAAGGGTCACCCCCTCGAGGTTTCCGACGTCGGCTGGTTCGCCGAGGACGCCATGCCGTTCCCCATGGCGGGCGCCGAGCGCTGGAGCAAGCAGGCCTTCGCGGCCATCCGCGGCGAGCAGATCAGCGTGCTCTTCGACCAACCCCGCACCCCCATGTGGCGCGGCGACGAGGGGGAAAACGCCGCCGAGTAGCCGCCTCAGGTGGCGAGTTGGTCGAGTAGCTCGGTGATGATGCTGGTGGCGCCTCGGCTGTGCTCCCAGCGGTCGGCGATGGCTTGGTGGTCGACGAGGCCGGCGGCGTCGGGTGGGATGTCGAGGGCTTGGGCGGCGGCGGCGGCGAGGGTGGCGGGCTCGAGCTCTTCGCCGTAGGCGGCGAACGCCTCGAGGCCGTCCCACAGTTGTTCGAGTGGGGCGGGCGGGTCGGTGCCCTCGGCCAACGCGGCGGCGACGGTCGAGAACACCTCGTACGTGTCGATCCCGTTGGGCCGCTTGTACGACGCCACCGGGTGAAGCCGCCACTCGAGCGTGATGTTGCCGGGGCCGTCGTCGCGCAGCCACACCTGTGAGCCGTTGACGTAGGCGTCGACCGGTTCGCCGAAGCGCACGTCGAGGGCGAGGATCAGCTCGGGCGTCGCCCGCCAGACGCACGTCGGGGTGAGCACCGCGTCAGCATGGCATCGTGCGGCTGACGCGAGCGTTGATGGCGGCGGCGCTCGTCGCGACGGCGAGCTGCTCGCCCGGATCCAAGGCGGCCGCGCCGAGACGAACCACGACGTCGTCCACGTCGACCACGAGCACCTCGACCACGACCACGCCGGCGACCGTGGCGCCGCTCCCGCCCGGCGCCCCACCCACCTGCCCGCCGACCTCGCCCCGCGCCGAGCCGCGGACGGATCGTTCGAAGTACTCGCTCGACATCGACGTGCGCCCCGACGACAACGCCGTGCAGGGCACCCTCACCGTCCGCTTCACGCCCGACCTGCCGACCGACCGGCTGGTGTTCCGCCTGTGGCCCAACGGGCGGCGCGAGGCCGGTGACGGCGCCCACCTCGACACCGGCCCGGTGATCGTCGACGGGAAGCAGGCGCCCGCGCACCTGGACGACGCCACCACGCTCGTCGTGCCGCTGGCCCGCATCGCCGCCGGCCACACCGTGGAAGCGACGATGCCGTGGCGCCTCACGCTCCCCGGTCCCGTGAGCGACCGCGTGGCGCGCAGCGGCAGCGCGATGCGCCTCGGCTCGTTCTTCCCGATCCTGCCGTGGGAGCCGGGGGTGGGTTGGGACCTCGAGCCGCCGACGGGCGCGTTCGCGGAGGCGTCGACCTCGGCCCACGCCGACTTCACCGCCACCATCACCGTGCCGGCCGGCTTCGACGTCCTCGCCACCGGCCAGCGCGACCCCGCGACCGGGAAGTACACGGCGACCGCGGTGCCCGACTTCGCGTTGTCGGTCGGTCACTTCACCGAGGCCACCGCCACTGTCGACGCGGGCCGGCCGGTGAGCGTCACCGTCGGCGTGGAGCAGGGCATGGGCGACAGCGCCGCCGCCTACCTGGCCAAGGTCACGCGCTCGATGGCCGACCTGAGCACCCGCTTCGGGCCGTTCCCGTGGCCCAGCTACACGCTGGCGCTGACGCCGTCACTCAGCGGTGGCATCGAGTACCCGATGCACGTGATGCAAGGGCCGAACACGATCGGCCGCACGACCAGCCACGAGCTCGGCCACCAGTGGTTCT
>JAFATL010000243.1 GCA_019243975.1 Actinomycetota bacterium
GGATGCTGCGGATCAGCTGTTGCATGGGATCGGGCGCCTGCATGGTGTCGAACGCCATCGGGGCGACGCCGATGATGAGGTCGCAGCCGAACTTGGCGGCCAGGTCGAGGTTGGTGGTGGAGTGGGCGCCGCCGTCGACCAGCGTCATGCGGCCGACCCGCACGGGCTGGTACACGCCGGGGATTGCGCACGATGCCAACACGGCGGTCGACAGCGGCGCTTCCGGCGACCCCTCCCGACCCAGCACTACGCGGCGACCGGTGTTGATGTCGACCGCGCACAACCACAACGCCTTCGCCGGCCACGCCTTCGGCAGCTCCTCGGCGAAGCGCGCCCGCCCTTCCTCCATGTTGAACATCCCACCCGGGAACGCCGTGCGCAGCCGGTGGGGCATGCGCAGCGGGCCGCGCAGCACCGACCGCGACATCACGTAGGCGGACCCGAGGCCCCGCCGCATGAAGTCCATGGCCGACGAGAACGTCGGTACGAACACGCTCTCGTTGCCCTGGCGCGATCCGATGGGCTCGAGCTCCGGGTGGGTGCCCAGCGCCAGCAGCCAGAAGTCCTCGGTCGTCCACCCCGCTCGCAGGTAGGCGCCAACCACCGAGCCGGCCGACGTGCCGACGATCAGGTCGGCGGCGGCCACGTCGACGCCGCCCTCCACCTCGAGCGCCCGCAGCACACCCGCGTGGTACGACATCCCGACGATCCCGCCCGCGCCGAGGACGAGGCCGATCTTCGTCACTCCGTCACTCCCTCGTTGCCCCGCCGAGCCCAGCGCAGACGGGACTGGTTACTTGCCGAGCTTGCCGGAGGCCAGCTCTTCGGCCATCGCCCAACCGAAAGCGATGAGGTAATCGCCGCGGTCGCGGTCGAGACCGTTGAAGTACGCGGCCACGTCGGCCGAGATGCCTTCGGGCTTCAGCGTCTCGTGGTCGAGGGCGCCGCAGGTGGCGCCGTCGCCCTTCACCACGAAGGTGCGATCGTCGATGCGGCCCTCGGCGCCGAAGCGCTTGGCCAGACGCCGGCCCCACGCCCGCTCCTCGCCCGATGCCTTGTGGCCGGGACGGGGCACGACGTCTTCGAGGCCCTTGAACGCCTGGAAGCCGGCGGCGTCGATGAACTTGGTGCCGACGAGCACGTCTTCGTCGGGGAACGCCAGCAGCGCCCGCCGGTACTGGTCGGCCATCAGCTGCTTGAGCACGGCATCACGCTTGGCCCCACGCTTCACCGAAGCCAGGCCGACGAGCAGGCACGGCGTGCCGCCGATGCGCTCGAGCGTGCAGAAAGAGAACCCGCAGAGCTTGGTGCCGTCGGAAGCGCGGGTGATCAGCACCCACTCCTCCCGCTGCTTGGACAGCAGCCCCACCTCGTAGCCGGCCGGGCCGCCGGCGCAGATGTCGGCCATTTCGGCCAGCTCTGCGTCGCCCAGTGCCGTGCAGTCCTTGGTCTCTACCGTGATCGACATTGGCTGCTGTGCTCTCCTGGTGGTCCTTCTTGACTGGTCGGTCGGATACTTAGATTAGGCGTTTTGGCGGCCTAGGGACCAACGGAGCGCCCGGAGGCGGCGCTTTCAGCCCAGGATGCAGTTGGCGCCGAGCAGCACGCGCAACTCGCCGACCAGCCCGTTCGAGGCGTCGACAGCGAAGTCTTCGGCCAGCCGCAGCACCTTCTCGCCGACGTGGAGAAACACCGGTGACGGGCCCTGGTGCTCCTTCAGCAGCCGCTTCAGACGGTTGACGGTGGCGTCGGTGAGCTGGGTGATCGGCAGGCTGATGCGCAGCGGCGGGCCTGCGTCGGTGGTGAGGTCGGGACGCTTGAGCTCGAGGCAGACGAGCTTGGGCTGGTCGTCGCGGTTGTCGATGCGACCTTTGACACACACCACCGCGTCGTCGCCGAGCAGGTGGCCGACGTCGAGCATCGTCTTGGGGAACACCCACACCTCGATGGCCGACTGCAGGTCTTCCAGCGCGAACGTGGCCATCAGCTCGCCCCGCTTGGTGTACTTGCGCGACAGCGACGTGATGACGCCGCCGACCACGCGCACCTCGCCTTCTCGCAGCTCGCGCAAGTCGTTGATGGTGGCGTCGACGTGGCGAGAGAGCGCGGCCTCGACGCCCATCAGCGGGTGGTCGCTCACGTAGAGCCCGAGCATCTCCTTCTCGAAGGCGAGACGCTTGGACTTGTCGAACTCGACGTCGGGGATCGGCACCTTCACGTCGTCGAAGGCCAGGTCGGGAGCGGAGCCGAACAGGTCGTACTGACCCTCGGCCTCCCGCCGCCGGCGTTCGAGGATGCGGTCGACGATCTGCTCGAACACCAGGCACAGGCCTTGGCGCGGGTGGCCCAGCGAGTCGAACGCGCCGCCCTTGATCAGCGACTCGACCGTGCGCTTGTTGAGCACCATCGGGTCGACCCGCTCGCAGAAGTCGTAGAAGTCCTGGAACGGGCCGTTCTTGGAGCGCTCCTCGACGATGTGGCCGACGAGGCCCCCGCCCACGTTGCGGACGGCGGACAGCCCGAAGGGGATGGTGTTGTCGACGGCGGCGAACTCGGACTCCGACACGTTGACGTCGGGCACCAGCACCTGGATGCCCCG
>JAFATL010000333.1 GCA_019243975.1 Actinomycetota bacterium
GGCTGGGTGTCGTCGGCCTGGGGCCTGCGCACCGGGCTGATCCTGCTGGCGGCCGCCGCGGTCGCATGCGGCACGCTGCCCCGGAAACGAGCCGCGACGCCGCGCCCGACTTAGACCGGGGGGAAGAGGACCAGGCGCGTGCCCAGGTTGACGTCGGGCGGCACCGTGAAGGTCCCGTCGCCTCGGTCCCGTGCGCCCGCGACAGCCCCGGGGTCTTCGGTGGTGAAGGCAAGGTGGGCCAGGCGGCCAACTCGATCGCCGAGCCACGCGTCGCCCGCCGGAGGCTGCACCAGGCGCACCCGGCCGGGGCCGGACCACGCCAGCTCGACCCAGGTGCCGGAGCGGTCGGTGTCGTCGTCGACCACCCGACCGCCGAGGAGGTCGCCGAACATTCGCTGCGCGCCGTCGAGGTCGGCGACGGCCAGGACGGCGCGGTCGAACGATGCGGGCGCAGTGGTGCGGGGCGACGGGAGTCCTTCGCCCGACAAGCCGCCCCAGTCGCCTTCACCGGAGGACTGCGCCAGCTGCACCACGATCCCGTGGGCCGCCTTGGGGTGCAGGAACGCCTCCTGCCAACCGGGATCCGACAGATTCACGCTCACGGGTGGATAGCCGGCGGCTTCGGCGGCGGCGATGGCGGCGCGGATGTCGCCGACCTTGAACGTGAAGTGGTGGGGGCCGGGTCCGTTGCGGTCGATGAAGCGGCGCAAGAAGTCGTTGTCCTCGGGCTTGTGGGGCTCGAGCAGCTCGAGGCGCATGCCGTTGGCGTAGCTGAGCTGGGCCGAGAGGAAGCCAGGCGTCCACCCGCCGCCCTCCCACTTGCCTGCCAGGTCGCCGGCGTAGCGGGGCCAGAGGTGGGCCATGCGCTCGGCGGCGACGGCAACGTGGTCAAGGTCGATCTGCTCGATCATCAGGCCGGCGGTTCTACCATCAAGCGCACATGACCGATGCCAAGGTGCAGGTGACGGGCCTCGACCACCTGGTTCTCCTCGTCGAGGACACCCAGCGCTCGCTGGCGTGGTACATCGGCGTGCTCGGCCTGCACGGCGAGCGGGTCGAGGAGTGGCGCGACGGCCAGGTCTTCTTCCCGTCGGTACGCGTCGACGCCACCACCATCATCGACATCCTGCCCCGCGTCCCGGGGGCGAATCGGGCGCCCGAGGTGCAGCGCAACGTCGACCACCTGTGCCTCGTCATCGACCCCGTCGACATGGCGGCCCTGGCTGCGTCGGGCACCTTCACCGTGGTCGACGGCCCCGACACCCGCTGGGGCGCGCAAGGCGACGCCACGTCGTTGTACGTGCTCGATCCCGACGGCAACGTCGTCGAGCTCCGCCACTACTGACAGGAGCGAAGGCCGTGGACTTCAGGCGCGAGAGCATCCGGGAGCTGGCCGAGAGTGTGCGGGCCGGGAAGATCACCGCCCGCGAGTTGGTCGACACGGCCCTGGCCCGCATCGACGAGGTGAACGAGCGCGTCAACGCGTTCGTGGCCGTCGATGCCGACGCCGCGCGTGCGGCCGCCGATCACCTCGACCTGCGGGTGGCCGCGGGCGACGACGTCGGTGAACTGGCCGGTATCCCCGTGGCGGTGAAGGACACCGAGGACGCCATCGGGTACCGGACGACGGTCGGTTCGGTGGCGTGGGCCGACGCGCCGCCCGCAACCAGCGACTCCTTGCTGGTGGCGCGCCTCAAGGAGGCGGGTGCAGTCGTCGTCGGCAAGACCAACACCCCCGAGCTGGCCTGCAAGGCCGAGACCGACAACGCGCTGTTCGGCGCCACCCGCAACCCGTGGAACCTCGACTACACGCCGGGCGGGTCCTCGGGCGGGAGCGCGGCGGCGATCGCGGCGGGCATGGTCCCGCTCGCCACTGCGTCCGACGGCGGCGGCTCGATCCGCATCCCCGCGGCCGTGTGCGGCCTGCCCGGGTTCAAGACGTCCCTCGGACGCGTGCCCGCAGGCGGGCCCAAAGCGCCGTCGTGGCACCACCTCAGCGCCAAGGGCATTTTGGCCCGCACCACGACCGACACCGCGTTGGCGTACGACGCCGTCATCGGTCCCGACCCCACCGACCTGCGCTCGCTCCCGATGCCGGAGCCGTCGTGGGTCGGCGCCACCGACGACCCCCACCTCCCCATGAAGGTGGCGTGGTCGCCCACGCTGGGGTACGCCGACGTCGATCCCGAGATGGCGGCGGTCTGTGCGGCTGCAGTGGCGCGCCTGGCCGACACCGGCACCGAGGTGGTCGAGGTCGACACCGTGTTCGCCGAGAACCCGGGCCTGGCCTGGTACACGCTCACCGCCGGCTACAACCTGCGCACCATCGGCCACCTGCGCGGCACCGAGCTGTGGGAGCGCGTGGATCCGGGGCTGCGCACGCAGGTCGAGTACGGCAACGGACTGTCGGCGGCCGACGTCGTGAAGGCGGAGGACGCGTGTCACGAGCTCAACCTGCGCTTGGTGGAGCTGTTCCACGACGTCCGGCTGCTCATCACGCCGACGGTTGCCGGACCCATCCCGCGCGTGGGCGAGAAGCCGGAGCCCACGTGGGTCGGGTTCACCTACCCGTTCAACATGACGCGTTCGCCGGCGGGCACCGTTTGCGCGGGCTTCACCGACAACGGTCTGCCCGTCGGCTTGCAGGTGGTTGGACCCCAGCACGCCGACCTCGTCGTGTTGCGTGCCATGGCTGCCATCGAGGCCAGCTTCGGCCTCGACCCGATCGCGCCGCTGTAGCGGACTACGCGGGTCGCGGTTCGCGCGGGTGGCGGCCCGCAACGATGTCTTCGAACAGCGCGATGTGCTCCGAAACCATGCGGTCGGTGGAGAAGTAGCCGGCGACGGCGGCGCGGCAGTCGGCGCGCGAAAGCGTGCCCACGCGCGCGATGGCTTGGGCCATGTCGGTCTCGTCGTGACAGAGGAACCCGGTGCGGCCGTCGTCGACGACTTCGGGGGCGGCGCCTTCGGGGAACGCCAGCACCGGTGTGCCGCACGCCAGCGCCTCGATCATCACCATGCCGAACGGCTCGTTCCACCGGATCGGGAACAGCAACGCCCGGGCCCCCGCCAGCAACTCGAGCTTGTGCTCGTGCGGTACCTCACCGAGGTACTGGATGTCGTCGTTGAGGTGGGGCTTGACCATCTCCTCGAAGTATTCGAACTCCCACGCCTCGCGCATCTTGGCCGCCATGAGCAGCGGCACGTTGGCCTTCTCGGCCGCCTCGATGGCCCGGTGGGCGCCCTTGTCGGGCGACATGCGCCCGAGGAACAGGCAGTACCCGCCGTCGCCCGCGCCGAACGGGAAGTCCTCGACGTCGAGGCCGTGGTGGATCACGCGCGCGATCGGGATCTGCGGCACTGGCTTCCGCTGCGCGTGGGAGATGGCGATGATCGGGACCCGACCGGCGATGCGGCTGTAGAGATCGGTCAGCTCGTCGTTGAAGGGTCCGTGGATGGTGGTGACGACGGGGAGGTCGGGGAAACGCTCGGCGTAGACCGGCCCCATGATCGAGTGGTCGTGGACGATGTCGGCGTCGCGCACGGCGTCGTACGCGGCCATCACGTGGCGCAGCTCGGGCACGGCCATGCCGATGCGCTGCCCCTCGCTCACCTCGAGCGCCCATTCGCGGCGAACCGGGCACGTCGAGTCGCCCGTTGTGAACAGCACCACGTCGTGGCCCGCCTTCTGCATGCCCACGCACAGCCGGTCGACGACCAGCTCGATGCCGCCGTACAGGGCGGGCGGCACGGGTGCCCACGGCGGCGCCACCACGGCGATGCGCATTCACCGATTAGAGCACGCCGGGTCCGCTCGGCCGGACCGCCCTACCCTGGTGGTCGTGGACGGACCCGACGCCGCCCCGTGGACGATGACGGGGGAGTGCGTCATCGCGCTGGCGCGTCGGCGCGCCGCCCACCGGTCACCCCTGCCGGACGGCCTGCACCCGGTGCCCGGTCCCGCTGTTGTGGTCGCCGAGTCGTACACGCGGTCACCCGTCGGGCCGTATCTCGCGTTCGGCGTGGCCGAACCGGCCCGGCATCGCGGGCGCATCGGTCTGTGCTTCACCACCGTGGCGGTGAACTCTCCCGACGTGCGGGTGGCCGGCCGCCAGGGCTGGGGGTTCCCGGCCGAGCTGGGCAACCTGGGCTGGTCGTCGCGCGCCGGCGAGCGCGAGCTGGTGTGGCTCGAGCGCGGCATCAGCATCGAGGGGCGGTCACACCGCCTGGCGTGGCCGGCGGTCGTCCCGATGCGTTCACTGCAGCACCTCGACGACGGACCGGTGGTGGCCCCGGGCTGGCTGCGAGGCCTGGTGCACCGGGCCCACGTCGAGATCGGTGTCGACGATGAGGATCCTCTCATGTGGCTGGCGGGCCGCCATGCGGGCGCCAGCGTGTCCGGTCTGCGGGTGACGATGCGCCCGGCCAGGCACGCCGAGGCGCCGTTGCCGGCGCCGTTACTGGGCCGGCCCAACCCGGCGCCGCCCGTCCCGGCCGAATCCTCAGCCCAGACCTAGAGTCGTCTCAGCGGATTCACAGGGAACGGCTCTACACCACGATCGTGCGCAAGTGGGTAGCTCCGGGGATGGTGACCGTCGCCGCGGTCGTGATCGTGGCGGTCGTGCTCGTCACCCACGACAACAAGTCGACTGCCACGAAGTATCTGACCGCCACGGTCCAACGCACCACGGTGGCGCAGACGATCGCCGCCACCGGGTCGGTGCAGCCTGCGCAGGTGTTCAGCCTGACCTTCGGTGGCGGCACGGCCGGCGGCGGCGCGTCACGCGTGACCGAGGTCGACGTCGGCGTCGGCACGCAGGTGACGCCGGGACAGGTGCTGGCGCGCCTCGACTCGACCAACCAGCAGAGCGCGCTGACGATCGCGCAGAACCAGCTCAACGTGGCGCTGGCCAAGGCCGCGGTCCCCGCCAATGCCAACTCGGCGCAGGACGCCACCGCCCAGAACGCCAGCAACCGGCTGGCGATCGCCCAGGCCCAATCGTCTGTCGCATCGGCGCAGGCTGCGCTCAACGCCACCGCGTTGACGGCGCCCGTCGCAGGTCAGGTGCAAGCCGTGAACATCGTCGTCGGCCTGCTGCCGCCGAATGGGTCCGCCATCGACGAACGGGCGGGCGGGCTCACGGTCAAAGCCGACATCTCCGAGCGCGACGTGACGAGCATGGCCAAGGGCCAGAAGGCGCAGGTCACCCTGCCCGCGCTCAACACCACCGCGTCGGCGACGGTGATCGGCGTGCCCACTGCCGCCAACCAGGCGCCCGGCAACGCGGCGGCCGCCGCCACCACGGCGGTTACGTTCCCCGTGCAGCTGTCGCTCGACGACACACCGCAGTCCGTGCTGCCGGGTATGTCGGCCCAGATCGTGATCGCCCTGGCCTCTCACGACAACGTGCTCGCCGTGCCGACGTCGGCCGTGCAGGGGACGACGGGCAACCCGACCGTGCGGGTGATGCGCAACGGCAAGCCGGTGAGCACGCCCGTCGAGATCGGCCTGTCCACCGAGACGCTCACCGAGATCGTCGTGGGCCTCAAGGAGGGTGACGTCGTGGTGACCGGTGTCGTCAACCCGGCGTCGCAGTCGCCGACGGGCGGCATCGGTGGCGGTGGCGGGGGCGGCTTCACCGGGCGCATCGGGGGCGGGGGCGGAGGCCGCGGCTTCGGGGGCGGCGGGTGAGCCTCATCGAGGCCACGCAACTGTGGCGCTCGTACTGGATGGGCGGCGAAGTCGTCCACGCCCTGCGGGCGGTCGACCTGCGCGTCGAGCAAGGCGAGTGGGTGGCCATCATCGGACCGTCGGGTTCGGGCAAGTCCACCCTCATGCACGTCGTCGGTCTCATCGATCGCCCCACCGCCGGCACCTACTTCCTCGACGGCGTCGATACCGCCAGTCTCGACGACTACCGGCTGGCCGGGCTGCGCAACCGGTCCATCGGGTTCGTGTTCCAGTCGTTCAACCTCATCGCCGGCGAAACCGCGCTGGAGAACGTCGCCGCCCCCCTGATGTACGGCGGCGTTCGCAGGGTCGAGCGCATGCAGCGGGCCAGCGCCGCTCTCGAGTCGGTCGGGTTGGGGGACCGCATGGCGCACGACCCGTCGCAGCTGTCGGGCGGCCAGCAGCAGCGGGTGGCCATCGCCCGGGCGCTGGTGACGCAGCCGCGCCTGTTGTTGGCCGACGAACCGACCGGCAACCTCGACACCGCGTCGGGGGCCGAGCTGCTCGGCGTGCTGCGGGGCTTGCACGCGCAGGGCCTCACCGTCGTGCTCATCACCCACGACCAACGGGTGGCGGCCGCCGCCGACCGGGTCATCGAGATGACCGACGGCTACGTCGTGAGCGACCGGCGGCGAGGCGAGTCGCCGATGGAGCCTGCCCCGGCATGACCGTTGCCGAGGCCCTCCGCCTGGCCCTCCGCCGGTTGCGCGCCAACAAGGTGCGCAGTGGGCTCACCGGGCTGGGCGTGATCATCGGCGTGGCGGCGGTGGTGGCGCTGATGGCGGTGGGCCAAGGCGCCCAGCACGCGCTCACCGAGCGCATCTCGAGTCTCGGCACCAACCTGCTGTCGGTGCAGGCAGGGGGGTCCACCGGCGGCTTCATCCGGGGCGCCGCCGGCTCGGCCACCACGTTGACCACCGATGACGCCGACGCCTTGCGCGCCTTGCCGAACGTGGCGGCGGTGGCGCCGGAACTGCCGGTCGGCAACGTGTTGATCGTGTCCGGTCGCTCCAACACCACGACGTCGATGACGGGCACCACTGCCGACGAGGCGCGCGTGCGCGGCCTCGACGTCCAGGTGGGTTCCTTCCTCAGTGCCCACGAGCAGGCGCATGGCTTGCGGGTGGCGGTGCTGGGCTCCACCACCGCGTCTGACCTCAACCTCGATCCCGAGGGCGCCATCGGTTCGACGATCTTCGCCAACGGCCTGCCCCTGCAGGTGGTGGGCGTGATGCAGCCCAAGGGCGGGGGCTTCCAGAGCCCCGACGACCAGATCTACGTGCCCCTCAGCGCGCTGCAGGCGCGCGTGTCGAACACCAACAACCTGCGGTCGATCGGCGTGTCGGTGACGTCGCCGTCGAAGATCACCCAGGTGCAGTCGGAGGTGGAGAACCTGCTGCGCATCCGCCACGGCATCGCCAGTGGCGGCACCGACGACTTCGGCATCTTCAACCAGGCCCAGCTGCTGCAGGTGGCGAGCAGCAACGCGGCGACGTTGCGCAACTTCCTCGTCGGCATCGCCGCCATCGCCCTGCTCGTCGGCGGCATCGGCATCGCCAACATCATGTTGGTGTCGGTGCGCGAGCGGACGCGCGAGATCGGCATCCGCAAAGCCATCGGCGCGCGCTACCGCGACATCAGCCGCCAGTTCCTCGTGGAGGCCGTCACCGTCAGCCTGGCCGGGGGTGTCATCGGCGCCGTCCTGGGCGCGTTGGCCGCCGCACCCGTGGGTCGGGCGGTGAAGGTCACGGCCACGCCGAGTTGGTCGGCCGTGCTGCTGGCGTTCGGCTCGGCCGCCGTGGTCGGCATCGTCGCCGGCTGGTGGCCGGCGCGCCAGGCCGCCGCCCTCGATCCCATCATCGCCCTTCGGTACGAATAAAGGAGCACCCGTGAGCAACCCCAACGACCCCACCCTGCCGGCTGAGCCGCCCTCGGTCCCGCCCGGTACGCCGCCTGCTCCGCCCTACACGACACCGCCCCCCGGCGCGCCTCCCGTACCGCCCTACGGCGCGGGCGGACCCCCCGAGCCGCCGTTCGTCCCGCCCCCGCCGTCACAACGACCGACCGGGTTGATCGTCGGCCTCGGGGTCGCCGTCGTCGCGCTGGCGGCGGTGGCGTTCTTCGTCGGGCGCTCGACCGTGCACCAGGGCCCGAAGACGCTGCTCGCCGCGTTCAACGACGCGCAGCGGGGCAAGCTGCCGTGCGGCACGCCCTCGCCGAGCACCGACGTTCCCGGCAATGGCGGCCTCAATGGCGGGGCCAACGGTGGCGCGAATGGTGGCGGAGGTGGGCGCGGCTTCGGCGGTGGCGCGTTCCTGGGCCGCATCTGCAACAACGGC
>JAFATL010000144.1 GCA_019243975.1 Actinomycetota bacterium
ACCGACGACAGGGCGCCACCGACGATCGACACCACGACGAAGTCGGCGATGGAGATGGTGTGGGGCACGCCGAAGGCGACGGCGATGGTCTTGGCCAACACCGCCAACGCGAGCGAGATCGACAACGTGAGCGCCAGCGACGCCAGCACGTTCTGCCCGACGACGGTGTCGGCACGCCGGCTCAACCGGAAGGTGCCGGCGTGGATCGCCGTGCCCAGCCGGCTGCCGAGGGCGCCGAAGATGTTGCCGCGCATGCCGATGGCGGCCGGTACGAGAACGAGCAGACCGGGCAGCTGGTTGAGCGTGTGGGTGATGGCGCCGAGCGTCAGCCCGGCGAGCAGGTCACCGGCCGATGACAGCAGGAGCGCGACGAGGCCCTGGCCGACACTGGCCAGATCGGGACCCACCGCCGCCCGCAGGCGCGCGCCGATGCGCTCGCGCACTGGGGGGCTCTCCCTTGCGAATCACCAGCATGGGGACAGTTTACGTCGAGGGCTCGCCCGACGACCGAGGTTGGATGAGAGAGGACAACCGGTCGATGGCGTCGTTGAGATCTTCGTTGGTCACGACGTCGGCCAACGCGAGACGGATCGATGCCAGCTCACGCGCCAGGTACTCCGTGTCGGCAACCGTGCGCGCGGTGACGGCGCGATCGCGTTCGGTTTGCTCGCGATCGCGTTCAGCCTGGCGGTTTTGGGCGAGCAGGATCAGTGGCGCCGCGTACGCAGCCTGGGTCGAGAACGCCAGGTTGAGGAGGATGAACGGGTACGGGTCCCAGTGGTGGATGAACGCGATCGAGTTGAGGGCGATCCACGCCACCACCAGGATCGTCTGCACCACGAGGAAGCGGGCCGTGCCGAAGAACCGGGCGATCGACTCCGAGAACCGACCGAACGCGTCGGGGTCGTAGTGCACGCCGAAGCTGACGCCGCCGCGCGGGCGGAACAGATCCTCCTGCCGCCGCACCATCGCTATCGGCCCCGCCAGTCCGCGGGCAGGACGCGGTCGAGCACGTCGTCGACAGTGACCGCGCCGACGAGGCGGCCGGCGTCGTCGCACACCGGCACCGCGATCGCGTTGTAGGCGGCGAGGCGGCGGGCCACCTCCAGCTCGCTCAGACCGGGGCCGACCGGTTTGGGCTCGTCGTCGACGCACTCGCCCACGACCGTGCCCGGTCCCTCGCGCAGCAGGCGCTGGAACGGGACGGTGCCGAGGAAGCGGCCGGTCGGTGTCGCCGTGGGCGCCTCGGCGACGAAGACCTGCGCGGCCAGCGCCGACGGGAGGTCGGGATGACGGATGCGCGCCAGCGCCTCGGCCACCGTGGTCTGGGGCGTGAGCACGAGGGGCTCGGGGGTCATGAGGCCGCCGGCGGTATCGCCCTCGTAGGCGAGGAGCCGACGGATCGGGTCGGCCTCCTCGGGCTCCATGGCCGCGAGCAGTTCGTTGCGCTCGGCGACCGACATCTCGCTCAGCAGGTCGGCGGCGTCGTCCACCTCCATCTCCTCGATCACGTCCGCCGCTCGCTCCAAGTCGAGGCCGGCGATGAGCTCGCGCTGTTCGTCCTCCGGAAGTTCCTCGAGCAGATCGGCCAGGCGTTCGTCGTCCATGGCCTCGGCCAACGCACGGCGCCGCTCCAGCGGCAGGGCGATGATGCGAGTAGCCAGGTCGGCGGGGTGCAGCTCGCTGAGGGCGGCCACCTGGCGGGCCGCCGAGCCGACGTCGAACAGCGTCGGCACGTCGCGCCAGTCAACGACCCGGCCGCTACGCCGGCGCAGGATGCCCGCTGCGCTGAGAGCGACCGACACGACGTGCCACCCGCTCCCGTCGCTGGCGCGGGCAATCGCCAAGTCGTTGACGACCTCGCCGCCGACGCTCTTGTTGATCAACGAGTTGGCGAGAAGCTCGCCGGAACGCAGTTCGAAGCGACGGAGGTCGACGGTGCCGCCGTGCAGGCGCACGCCCGACGTGCTGACCTCGTCGATGCGGTTGCCGTTGATGAAGATGCGGCGCCGCTGCATGAGCGCCACCAACCCGAGCGCCCGGGGCGCGTCTCCGGGGGCCGACGGCGCGATGACGACGTCGTCGAGCTTGCCCACCGCCATCCCGTCGCTGTCGAGCAGCGGCAGACGCAGGAGCCGGGAAACGAAGATCGGCGGGCTCTGCACGCCGTGACCCTAGGGCGTCCAGGCCATGACGACCGGGGTCTCGCGTTCGTACCCGAGCACGAAGATGCTCGCCGGCGGCAGCAGCAGCCGGGCGCCGTCCTCCGGCGCCAGGCCCACCCAACGAGCGCCGACGACCCGGAGGCAGTGCCCGTGCCCGAACAGAGCAACGTCGCGGTTGACCTCGCGCACCTCTGCGAGCAGGCGATCGACCCGGGCGCCGATGTCGCTCGGGTGCTCGCCGCCGGGCGCGCCGTCCCGCCACAGCGACCACCCGGGACGGTCGGCCACGATGTCCGCGGTGGTGCGGCCCTCGTACTCGCCGTAGTCCCACTCGGCCAGGTCGGCCTTGATCTCGATGTCGTCGAAGCCCGCCAACCGAGCCGTCTCCAGGGCGCGGCGACGCGGGCTGGAGAGGACACGCGCAAACGAATAGCGAGCAAGCAGCGGCGCCAAGGCTTGGGCCTGCGCCTCGCCGTGGGCGGTCAGGGGAAGGTCGGTGTGCGAGGTGTGCTGACCGGTGAGGGACCAGGCCGTTTCGCCGTGGCGGATCAGTACGACGTGGGCTGGCATACCGCGCCGCAGAACGAGAGGGTCAGGCGGTCAGGCCGTCGATGCCCCCGGCCAGATCGATGTCGGCCTGCGTGATGCCACCTTCGGAGTGGGTGCTGAGGTTGAGCGTGACCTTGTTCCACGATATGGCGATGTCGGGGTGATGGTTCACCGACTCGGCCATGTCCGCCACCGCGTTCACGAACTGCATCGCTTCGGCGAAGTCGGCTTTGGTCACCACCTTCACCAGGGCGTCGCCGTCTCGGGTCCAGTCGAGGTGGCTCACGGCCGCCTCGACATCCGCATCGTCGAGGGTTGCCATGACGCCAAGGCTACTGTCCGACGACATGCCCTCCGATCTCGCAGCGGTGCTGCAGCAGTGGCTCGACGAGGAGATGGACTCCACGCCCGTGCGAGCGTCGGCGCTGGGGATCGACGGCTACGACGACCGCTTGGGCGACCACTCAGAGGCGGCGATTCGCGCGTGCGAGCAGCGGGACGACCGCTTCCGGGCGACGCTGGAGTCGTTCACCGACGACGCGCTCTCGCTCGACGATCAGATCGACCGCGATCTCGTGCTGGCGTCGTTGCGGGGCCGCTTGGTCATGCGCGACTGGGCCAACTGGCGGCGCGACCCCGCCCTCTACCTCGGCCCCTGCCTGCAAGGCGTGTTCACCCTCTTCCTCAACCGGCTGCACCCCGAGCCCGACCTGGTGCGCTTCGCCGAGGCGCGCCTGCGCGCGGTACCGGAGGTGCTGGCGGCGGGCAAGGCCAACCTGTCGGCTGAGCTCGCCAACCCCGTCATCGTCGGGCGGGGCGCCGGCCAGGCGGGGGCCGGGATCACCTATGCGCGCGAGCTGGTGCCGGCCGAGGTGTCAGACCCCGCGTTGCGCGCCCGGCTGGCGGAGGCAGGCGAAGTGGCGGCGGAGGCGTTCGCCGACTTCTGCGCGTTCCTCGAGGACCTTGCCCCGCGCGCGCAGGGCCCGTACGCCATCGGCGAGGAGCGCTACTCCGGCCTGCTCGAGCAGAAGGAGCTGCTCGGGTACGGGGCCGGCGATATGCGCGAGCGGGGGCGAGCCGCGTACGCCGAGCTCGACGCCGAGATGCAGGAGTTGGCGTCGAAGGTACGCAACACGACCGACTGGCGGGCGGTGGTCGAGGAGCTCAACGACGACCATCCCTCGTCGCCCGACGACATGCGCCAGAAGTACGAGGACTGGACCGAGCGGGCCCGCCAGTTCCTGCGCGACAACGAGCTCGTCACCCTCCCCGACGGCGAGCAGTGCCTGGTCGACCCGTCGCCGCCGTTCCAGCGCCCGATCATGGCGGTGGCGTCGTACAGCTCACCGCCCGCGTTCAAGCCCGGACTCACCGGCCACTTCTTCGTGCCGTACCCGCCGGAGGGCGCGCCGCCCGAGGAGGTGGCCAAGCGGCTGGCCACCAACAGCCACAGCTCGATCCCGACCATCGCCGTCCACGAGGCGTACCCCGGCCACCACTGGCACCTGTCGTGGATGCAGAAGCTCGACAGGCCCGTGCGCAAGGTCGTGTGGACGTCGTACTTCGTCGAGGGCTGGGCCCTCTACGCCGAGCGGCTGATGCGCGAGCAAGGGTTCTTCACCGACCCGGCCCAGGAGCTCTGTCACCTCGACGCCCGCATCTTCCGCGCCGCCCGCATCGTGGTCGACACCAGCCTGCACATCGGTGACATGACGTTCGAGGAGGCCGTCGAGTTCATGCGCACGAAGGCGAGCCTCTCCGAGCCAACCGCGCGCGCCGAAGTCGGGCGCTACTGCACCTGGCCCACGCAAGCGTCGTCGTACCTCACCGGCTCCTTGGAGATCGAACGCATCCGCGCCGCCTACTTCGACCGCGGCCTCGGCGACGTCCGCTCGTTCAACGACACCATCGCCGGCTCCGGCGGCCTCCCCATCGCCCTGGCCGAGCGTGCCGTTATTGGAAGTGCTTGAAGGGCACCCCGACGCCGGGTCGGCGGCCACGGCAGATCTGCACGGTGCGGCCGTGCTCCTGGTTAGCGATGCCGCGCTCGTCGCGGATGTGCGCGGCGACCTGGCAGTCGGTGAACCACGTCGCCAGTCGCGACGAGGAGAAGCCGACGGCGACGACGGTCGCGTCGGGACGGTCGGGAGGGCGCCAGAACCAGTAGGTGTTGTGGCCGCTGACCGGCTTGGGCAGGCCGTACCGGTGGCCCCACATGTCGATGGCGCCCGCTTCCCCGTAGTTGGCGGTGTACACGATGGCATCAGTGCGCTCGTCCGTCGGTAGGGCGCGGTACACGCCCGCAACCGTTCGGACGAGAGCTGGCCAGCCGAGTTCGAGCGCGTAGTCCTCGCGCAGTTTGTAGATCTTCGACGACGCCATCTGCCTTTCGGTGAGCACCGGAAGGGTGCCCACGAGAGCAATGACCGCGCCGACCACCAGCGCGATCAGCCACGGCCGCAAGGCACGGTCGGCCACCTCGAGGACGCCGGCGGCCATGAGCACGGGGAAGACGGTGAGCGGGTAGTACGACTTGCCGCCGAACACGATGTACCAGAGCACGACGACGGCCGACGCGATGGCGAGAGCGCGAATCCGCGGCTCACGCCACAAGCGACGGAAGCCGACCACGCACAGCACGAACACCACCGGGCTGACGACGATCGGCATCTCCCACAGGTAGTGGAGCGGCGTGTAGTCGTGGCGCACCTCGGCGTTCTGGTGACCGATGAACTCGCGCGTCGGCCAGTGGTGCGTCGCCTGCCAGAGCAGGTTGGGCGCGGCGATGGCCAACGCGAGGATGCCGGCCAGCCAGGGCATCCATCCCCGCAGCAATGAGCGGGCCGGCGTGGCGATGAGCCCGATGAACACGCCGACGGCGATGGCCACGATCGTGTACTTGGTCTCGAGGGCCAGGCCGAACGACGCGCCGACCCACCACCACTCACGCGGTGCCTGCCGGACCAGCAGGCGGGTGACCGCGTAGAGGAACAGCACCGACGCCAGCTGATCGAACGGCACCGGTTGGAAGAGGATGTTGGCGCCGAGGAAGAACGACGATGCCAGCACCGTCACCGCCGCCAGGGCTTGGGCGCGGCGCGACCCACCGAGCTCCTCCACGATCAGCACGACGACCACGACGACGCCGAGGCCGGCGAGCAACGAGAGCGTGCGCAGGCCCACCAACGAGTCGCCCCACAGGGCAACGGAAGCGCGCGCGATCCACGGCGTGATGGGCGGGAAGTCGACGTAGCCCCACGCCAGATGACGGGCAGTGGCGGCGTAGTACAGCTCATCGATGTGCCAGCCGTAGCGACCGATCACCGGCATGGTGAGGGCGACCTTGGCGATGAGGGCGGCGACGACGACGGGCCGGGCGCGCAGCCACGCCACCGGGCGCCTCACGGCCGCGCCAGCAGGGCGGCCGACATCATGTCGACGACGGTGTGACGGACCGTGTCGTCGTCGAGCATCGCCGAGTCGAGGTCGCCCAGCCGATGGCGGGCGAAGTAGGTCACGCTCTCCAGCACCAAACGGGTGGCGGTGGGCGGGTCGAGCTGGGGCCGGAACTGCTTCGAACGGATGCGGGCCTCGATGTACGCCGTGTAGCGAGCGATCTGCTTGCGCCGTATCTCCACGAAGTACAGCTCGGCGATCTCGGGCATCTCCCGGGCGGACCGCTCGATGGCGTCGAACGCCAGCCGCCGCCTGCCGATGGCGTCGTAGCCCTCCTCGATGACCTCGGCCAGCTCGGCCCGGACGTCGGCGGGCCGCCGCGTGGCCAGGGCCTTCTCGAGTCGGGGCAGCGCCCACACCTCCTCGAGTCGCGCCCGCAGGCGCGCCAGTACGTCGTCCTGCGACGGCATGCGGACCGGCAGCTCGGGCATGGCCGCGTCGGGCTCGAGCAGGCGGTCGAGGCAGAGCGAGAACAGCGCCTCCTTGCTCTCGACGTAGTTGTAGAGCGTTCCTTGCGAGACGCCCATGACCGCAGCCACGTCGGCCATCTGCGCCTTGTTGAACCCACGCTCGGCGAAGACGCGCAGTCCGGCCCCTACCAGGGCGTCGAATCGCTCCCGTTTGCTGGGCCGCGGCACGCCACCATTAGAAACTGACTGAGTCAGTCAGTCAAGCGTGACGAAGATCACGGGGTCCGATTGGGTGCTCCCCGACCGGGCGGACCTACGGTCAAGACGTGGCGCAGGCGCCGGAGATCCCCCAGGCCGAGCACATGAAGGTCGAACTCGACCCGGCCGCAGCGCTGGCTGCCTACGCCCGGCACCGTCGCCGGTTCGCCGAGGAAGTGGCGTCGCTTTCCGACGAGGAGTTGGCCACGCCGTCGCGTTGCGCCAAGTGGTCAGTGGCCGACGTTCTACGCCATGGCGTGGATGTCGACTCGTGGATGCACTCGATCTGGTCGGGCGGACCACTTCCTTTCACCAGCTTCGATCCCCGCACGACACCGCACGAGTCGGTCGTGACGGGGCGGGCTGCCCCCGACGACGTCGTGCGCGACCGCTACGCCGCATCGGCGCGCGTCATGGCCGAAGAGGTGGCGGGGAGCGACGCGAGCCGCTGGGGTTTGCCGTCGATCTGCCCGGCCGGCCCGGTGCCCTGGTGGATGAGCGCGCTGCACGTGTTCTACGACTCGTGGGTCCACGAGCGTGATGCCCTCCTTCCGTTGGGCCGGACCGTTCCGGTCGAGGCCGAGGAGACGGCGCCGGTGTGGGCGTGGGCGGTGTCGCTGGTCGGCCATGCCAACAAGGCGCCGCTCGATGCCGAAGTCGGCGGCGTCCACGTGATGCTGCGCGACGGCGTCGTGTCGACGCGGGCGACCGGCGCAGCCGAGGGAGATATC
>JAFATL010000391.1 GCA_019243975.1 Actinomycetota bacterium
TCCCCAAGCGCGCCGCCTTGTTCGCGTTGCTGGCCGAATCCCCCCGCCGCACCGTCGAACTCATGCTGGCCGGCGTTCCTCACCGGTAACGGCGGCACCGATCAATTCGATGGCGCGGAGGTGCTCTTCGAGGCCGCGGGCGGCGAAGGCCAACATCACCTCGTCGGCGTTGGCAGTGCTGGCGAAGTCGGTGAGTTGGGCTGCGACCTGCGCGGACGTGCCGGCGACCGAATATCGCATCATGCCGACGACCTGCTGGCCCTGGGGGCTGGCGATCAGCCGATCGATCTCGGGAGCGGTCAGCTCGCGGTCGCGCGCAAGGAACCGCGCCACACGAGTGCGAACCGCCGAGTCGAGTTGCTGGCGTGCCTCCTCTTCGCTGTCGGCGGCGATGGCATTCGCCCCGGCGATCACGTACGGCTCGGCCAGCTGGTCGGACGGCTGGAACCGGTCGCGGTAGAGCGCGACAGCGCGCTGGAGCAGCTCCGGCGCGAAGTGGGAGGCGAAGGCGTAGGGCAGGCCCAAGGTGGCGGCCAGTTCGGCGCCGAACAGCGACGAGCCCAGGATGTACAACGGCACGTTGGTCCCTGCCCCTGGCTGCGCGGACACGCCAGGCCGCAGACTTTCGCCACGCAGGTAGCCCCGCAGCTCGAGGACGTCCTGCGGGAACCACTCGGCCGCCGCCGGATCCCGTCGGAGGGCCTGCCATGTCACTTGATCGGTGCCCGGGGCCCGCCCCAGTCCGAGGTCGATTCTGTCGGGATGTAGCTCGGCGAGTGTGCCGAACTGCTCGGCGATCACCAGCGGGGAATGGTTGGGCAACATCACCCCGCCCGACCCCAGACGAATCGTCGACGTGTGGGCAGCGACGTGCGCGATCAGGACCGCCGGTGCCGCCGACGCGATGGAGCCGAGGTTGTGGTGCTCGGCGTACCAGACCCGCTCGTAGCCGAGCGCCTCGGCGCGTCGAGCCATGGCGACCGATGCCTCGAACGCGTCACGCGGGCGCTGGCCCCGCCCGACGATGGCCAGGTCGAGCATGGAGATGCGCGGCAGCGCCGACGCGGACGTCACGTGGCGACGTTATCCACCGTGCCGTCGCTATCAGGAACGGTGCGCCTACTGGCGCGGGGTCATGCTTTCGAGCACGAACTCGGCGTGCTCGGTGTAGCGGACGTCGCCGAAGGCGGCGTGGGCTTGGGTGTCGACGTCGCGGATCTGGTGGAGGATCATGCCGGTGGCGGCGTCGAGCCACAGCTGGTTGCTGGCGTGGCCACGGGCCCGGCCGGTCATGGTGACCGTGAGCAGGATGTGGATGGCGTCGCGGCCGACGCCGCCCACGTTGACGACGGGCCGGTCGATGACGGCGGCGTGGTACTTGGCGGCGCTGCCGTCCGCCGCCGCACAGGTGGCGTCGTCGCCGATCATGGGCACGGGCGGGTCGCACACGTACTCGAGCCCGTCCGTCTGGCCGAAGAAGGTGACCCGGCTGGCGTCGGCCACCCGCATGAGGTTGCCGGCGCGGCCGCAGCGCTTGATGTGATCGACGTGCTGGTCGACGACGTGATGGTCGACCTGCCAGTTGCACCCGTCGCCCCGCTGCAACACGGCGAACGTCTCGGCCGGGTACTGGTGCTTCGAACCGATGGAGATCGAATCCGACCCGCTGGTGACGTAGGCGTACACGCCGGCCGCAGGCAGATCGACCGGCGGGAGCGCGGCGGTCGACGCAGGGGGAACCGCGGCGCTGGGCGCTGTAGCCGTCCCGCGGGTGGTAGCGGGCGCGGCAACCGCCGGTGCTGCTGCGGTCGCGGCAGACGAGTCGGGCGTTGCCGCGGGAGACGCTGCCGTCGTGGTGGTGGGCGACTGCGGCGATGCGGCCGTGCCGCGACCGGCGCCCGCGTGTAGCGCGCTCAACGCGTCCTCGAGGTTGAACGTGGTGGTGTGGTTGCGCTGGCTCACGAACCACACGCCCGCACCGACGAGCACAACGGCAAGCGTCGCCGCCAGCGAGAGGAGCACCCGCCGGCGCATGCTCACCGGCGGCGGCGCCACGACGCGCGGCAGCGCTGGCATCGGACGCGCGTCGGCGACACGGTGAGCGAGACGGCGGCGCTGCGCGTTGACCAGCACGCGGTTGCGCGCGCCCGGCGCGGTGGCCAGGATGTGATCGAAGCCCGCCTTCCCGCAGCTGAGCACCAGCAGCGGCGACGTGGCCGTGACAGACGCCGGCTCCGGATCGCCGTCGAGCAGGCCAACCTCGCCATAGTGGTCACCGGGCCGCAGGTG